>JAGLDQ010000166.1 GCA_023145535.1 Cocleimonas sp.
CAAGCGTTTAGTGCGCGCTATTATAGCGATGAAGTACTCTTTTCTTATGTTAAAGAATACATCTCACTGCATACGAATGATGCAAAAAAAAATCCTCAATTACCTTTTATTAGCACAAAGCTAGATGCCCCAGAAATAGAGTTTAAGCAACTTACCCTCGTACAGTTAATCCATTTTTATAAATCCCCAGCACGCGCCTTTTTACAACGTTGCTTTGCTATTAAAATTTTTAGCGATGATGATGTGCTACCTATGCGTGAGCCATTTGCATTGGAGGCCTTTGTCGATAAAAAAGTGCGTCAGCAGATAATGCCAACGGCTGATGATCAAGATAATGCACTTAATTTATGCCGAGCAAAGGGTTTATTGCCGCATGGAGATATTGGCGAAGCCGCCTTTCATCAAGAAGCCGAGGTTGTCGAAAATTTTTACCAGCAATACCCTGAATTATTTGATCAAGCGACCCAACAACAAGCATTCCAATTGCAATTAGGCGAGTTCACACTAACAGGAAAACTAACAGATTTAACAGAAAGTGGCAGCGTAAAGCAAACCTTAGGAACTTATTACGCGGGTGATTTATTGTCTATCTGGTTGCATCATTTAGTGCTTAACTGCGTGTCAATTGAAGGCGTAAGTAGCACGGAAACAAAAGTCTATCAACCCAGTGATAGCTTCACGCTAGCGGCGGTATCGGATGCCAAACTACTGTTAACAGAATTGCTTGAGGCCTATTGGCGCGGTTTGCAGCAACCTTTATCCTTTTTTCCTAAACCTGCTTATAAAATGTATGTAGGTGGGGGGGGAGCTAAGGTATCGGCGGCTAAATTAGCGTGGGATAATGATCATTTTGGGGGTGAATCCGATAAATTTGAAAATCAATTATTATTTTCAGAGTGTGATGTTTTTAATCAAGAGTTTTTCGATTTGGCTAACATTACGTTTGGGCGGATGGCAGAAGCACAAACAGAGGGGGCGTTGTAATCGCTCACTTTATTAATGATCGTGATATTATTCCCCATCTACCAAGGTGGCCTCATAAACTTACAGGAGAAGCATAATGAACAACTTATTTTCATTGGGTGAAAAAATTCCAGAATATGATATGAAAGTACTTAATGAGCGAGAAATCAGGGCGAGTGCGGGTATTCTTTTCTTATTTGCAATGATTGCCTTTCTTAATTCATGGTTAATCGGTGATTTTACCCTCACTAAGATTTTTGTTGTGGTCTTTTTGGTTGAGTTCAGTATAAGGGTACTGATCAATCCTAAATATGCACCCTTATTAGTCATTTCACGCTTTTTTGTACGCAATCAAGCGGTGGAATATGTGGGCGCACCGCAAAAACGGTTTGCTTGGATCATTGGTCTGGTTTTGGCCGTCATTATGTTTTATTTGATTGTGATTAATAATGTGATCGGTCCTGTTAATTTACTCGTTTGTATTATTTGTTTAACCCTGCTGTTCTTTGAAGCCGCCTTCGGAATTTGTTTGGCGTGTAAGATTTATAATTTATTTCATCAACAAAAAGCCGAGCTTTGTCCTGGCAATGCCTGTGCGGTCAAAGATCGTGTCGCCATTCAGAAATTTAATAAGGTTCAACTTGCTTTAATCCCGCTATTTTTAGGGTTTATTTATATTCTGGCTAACTCCTCTTTTATTCATGCGACGACAACGGATAGCAAGATAGCGGCTGGGGATTGTGAAATACCCGCATGGGTTAAAAAGATAGGGCATGAGAAAAAATGGAAGTTACATAATGGTTGCATGGGGGGTGTAGAAAAATCAAAACAGGATGCTGTTTATCAAGCCCCAAAAAACCAAGCAATAGCCGATGAGATAAAGCTTAAAAAAGACTGTACTATCCCGCAATTTGCCATTGATATGGGACATGAGGAAAAATGGAAACAACGTCATGGTTGTGCAGAAAATGGTATAAAAATAAAGCAAAATGCGGCGAATAAAACATCACAAAGTGAATCGATAGCGCAGGATGCCAAGCCTAAAAAAGACTGCACTGTACCGCCGTTTGCGATTGATATGGGGCATGAAAAGCAGTGGAAG
>JAGLDQ010000167.1 GCA_023145535.1 Cocleimonas sp.
ATTTATTTATTTATGTATTTATATTTGTTTATTTATTATTTATTTAAATAATTAAATAAAATGCACTACACCTTAGTGCATTATTCATGTTTTTTATAAAAAATAAACAGCCTGTATCTATTTTATTAAATTGTATTGTTTTTTAAGCAAAAAAATGGCTGATTATTTAATTCAAGGAAGAGTAAAATGAACAAAAATAAAAAAATTGTTATTGTTGGTGGTGTTGCAGGCGGAGCTAGTGTTGCTGCTAGACTGCGTCGACTATCTGAGAGTGTCGACATTATTATGCTTCAGCGTGGTCGTTATGTTTCATTTGCAAACTGTGGTCTTCCCTATCATATTGGAGGAGAAATTAAGGATCGTGAGCAACTATTAATTCAAACACCCGAAGGCTTAAATAATATTTTTAATATTGATGTTCGCATTAGAACAGAAGCATTAAGTATTGATAAAGTAAATAAACAACTGACCATTAAAAATCTTCAATCGGGCGAAGTTTACCAAGAAAGCTATGATGAGTTAGTTTTATCACCAGGAGCTGCACCTATCGCCCCCCCGATACCAGGTATTGATCGTGAAGGTCATTATGCACTGCGTACTATTGGAGATATGGATAAAATCATGGGCTGGAATGATAAAACCAATCCCCTTAACGTTGCTGTTATTGGCGGCGGGTTCATTGGCCTAGAAATGGTAGAACAGCTTGCACACTTGGGGATGGAAGTGTCACTGGTTGAAGCGCAAAATCAAGTACTTCCCCCTTTAGATGTAGAGGTTGCTCAACACGTTGAAAATCAGCTGAAAGATAAAAATATAAACGTTTATCTAAAGAGCAAAGTGGTTTCATTTGATGACCCTAATGAAAAAGAAACAGCAAAAGCATCGGTATTAGTCTTCGATAATGGAATCCGCTTGCCAGCGGATTTAGTCATATTAAGCATGGGAGTTCGCCCCGAAACGGAGCTGGCACAAAATGCCCAACTTGAGATAGGGAAGTTCGGCGGCATTCGCGTCAATGATTATATGCAAACAACCGATCCTCACATATGGGCTGTTGGTGATGTTATTGAAACACGTAACCCTGTTTCGGGTGAATGGGCTTTAATCCCGTTAGCAGGGCCGGCAAATCGTCAAGGTCGTACCGTTGCTGATAATATTATGGGCAGGAAAACACGTTACCGAGGTACATGGGGTACTTCTGTTCTGCGTGTCTTTGATTTAACCATTGCGAGTACTGGCCTTAATGAAAAACAATTGAAACAAGCGGGAATGGACTATAAAGCGGTGCAAGTCCATCCCTATTCACATGTAACCTATTACCCCAATGCAGAAATGATGCTGATCAAACTGTTATTTTCGCCTGAAAATGGCACGATCTATGGCGCCCAAATTATTGGTAAAGATGCCGTTGAAAGACGACTCGATATCTTGGCAACCGCAATACAAGGCAATTTAACGATTGATGATGTTGCACATTTAGAGTTGAGCTATGCGCCTGCTTATGGCTCACCCAAAGACCCTGTGAATTATGCTGCAATGGCCGCGAGAAATATTCTTAATGGTGATATGGAGGTTACAGAGGGCTATGATCTTGTAGCACCAAGTGCAGAGGATTTTATCCTTGATGTACGCTCTACCGCTGAATACAACACACAGAGCATCCCTAACGCCATCCATATCCCGCTTGAAGAATTAAGAAAACGCTTAGATGAAATACCCAAAGACAAAATGATCACAACTTACTGTCTTTCAGGGCAGCGTTCTTATTTCGCTTATCGCCTCTTGATGCAAAAAGGGTTTCAAGTAAGAAATCTTTGTGGTGGCATTCGGAGTTGGTCTATTGACAGGGAAACTATTAATCAAAAATCATCCGTATTAGATACACTATCTGAAGAAAAAACACCCAATGAATCGCTTATAAAAATAGATAAAACTATCGAAAAACAACACAGTAATGAAGAATGGCTAAAGATAAAGCCTAAAAAATTAGACTATAAAAAAATTCATACCTTGAATGTTGAAAACATAACACTAAAAATGGAGCAA
>JAGLDQ010000168.1 GCA_023145535.1 Cocleimonas sp.
CTGACATGATGATTGATTAATGCCTGATTTCTTTCTGCTTCTGAGTTAAAAGAAGGAATTATTTCATCGGCGATAATAAGAATGCCATTATCGTCTAGTAGTGCATGTGCTTTTTGTAAAAAATAGCCCGTATTTAAGTGATGGGATGCACCTGTAGAGGTGATAATAGGATATTTAATTTCGTTCTCAAGGTCTAAAAAATCCCCGTATTGTAATTTGATATTGAGGTGTTCTGTATTTTTCTTTAAATAGGCAAATGCCGTAGGACTAGGCTCGATGGCGATAACATTCAAGTCAGGAATAAGGTCTAGTAACATTAGCAAGGGCAGCCCAGGGCCTGTACCCATATCTAAAACATCTTTATTGTCCCTGCCATATTTAAGTAGCATTTTTCCTGCGACCAGTGTTTGACGAGCATAACCAGGGTGTAATAATTCATAAGCATTATAACTATGAACATTGATACGGTCTTCAAATAAAGGTTCTTCAGATTCTGTTTGTTCAACTTCAACGGTATGCTGTCGGCTGATAAAGTCATCAATTTGATGGGGAAGAGTCGGTATGTTATGAATTGAAAGTGCTTCTGATGCGAGTGTTGATAAAAGTAAATTGTCGCTCATTGCAGTCTTTGTTAAAAAATTTATTTGCTCTTTATTTAAAGAAATATCATTTGCTTTACTGTAAGTAAGGATTTTATTGGCCTTTTTTTCTACAGCGCCAGCATGGCTGTTTTTTGTTACGCTATAGGTGCAACCTTTGCTTCTAGGGAAAATATAAAGGCAGAGTTGTTCTTTTTCAGGGCTAATATAAAGAGAAACGGGGGATTTATAATTCTTTTTCTGGTTGTTGAAAATTCGCGCTTCTATATTGCGTGCAATAATTTCAGGTTCAGCACCTGTACGAATGAGTAATCGAAAGACAGGTAAGCCATTGGCGACTTCTACTGAGTGACGGCGTATTAGTGTGAGTAAACCATCCCATTCATCTTGGGACTCAGGCGAAGATTTGACAATGGTATGTTTACTGGAAAGTTGTTTGTCTTTAGGGTATTGAACGGTGACAATGGCAGAAACACTGTCAGTCGGTGCGGAATAAAGATGAGGGCAATTAGCATCAAAAGTATAATGTTCACCCGCCGCGACAAGTTTGGGGTTATCAACAGGCCCCGTTAAAAGGTGTCCGCGCAATACCGTAATTTGTTCTTTAACGCCAGAAGGGTGGGGGGTGGCTTCTCGTTGACTATTAGCCTCGATATTCATGTGGTAAGCTTCAATTCTTAGATTTGTGTTTGTTTGGTCTATTAACTGAACGGATACACCATCACTATCTAATTGTGGGCTAGTATTTTTCGGGGCGATATTAATAAGATCGCTAAAAGGTACTTCTAAGGCATCTGCAATACTCCAGAGAGTAGCAATAGTTGGGTTGCCGCTACCATCCTCTAGGACAGAAAGTGTTCCTTTGGAGACACCTGATCGTTCTGCAAGCCCTGACATCGTAAGTTCTCGTTTTTTTCTGAGGATTTCTAGTCTTTTGGCAACTGTTGATTGTAGAATTTTATTTGAAATCATTAGTGTTAATCTTCCCTAGATTAAAATATAGAATATCATTTTTTTGATTGTGAGCGTGCACAGTATATTGCCAGTATTTTATACTAAACGTTGTTTGAATATCGATCAATATAAAATCTAATATAAGGATAGATGGTTTGTTGACTTACTAAGGGAAAGTTAAAATGTGAACGTCTATAGCGATATTATGTGCTAACCAATGTGCTAAATTTAGGCATTAAAAAAGCCGCATGGAAAAGGATTTCGATGCGGCTTTTTTAATGTTTTAAAGCGTTTGGGCTTATTTAAAACCAAGCTTTTTAAGAATCATTGCCATAGGGCAAAAGCCTGTGAAAGCAGACTGAAGCATCATTATGCCAATGAATACAGTTAGCCAAATAAACACAGGGCTAACATAAGCCGCTAGAACAACGCTTAATAAAACCATTATACCTGCACCCGCCATTACACCATTACTGACAGTCATTTTGAATCTCCTAAATTTATTAAGTGAACGATTTTAGTTAAAATACAATTAAGCCAGCATTGCAAGTTATTTATCGTTCTTTGGGTAATCGCGTGGTAGAGCGCCTATATAAAGTTGACGTGGGCGGCCAATACGTGATTCTGGATCTTGCATCATTTCATTCCAATGGGATATCCAACCAACGGTACGCGCTACTGCAAAGATCACAGTAAACATATTTAACGGTATACCCATTGCTAACAAGATAATACCAGAATAAAAGTCAACATTGGGATATAGATTGCGCGAAACAAAATATTCATCTTGTAATGCAATACGTTCTAATTCCATTGCGGTATCAAATAATTCTTGGTATTTATTATTAGACCCTAGTTTAGATAAGACTTCATGGCATGTTTTTCGGATAATCCTTGCGCGCGGATCGTAGTTTTTATAAATGCGATGCCCAAACCCCATCAGACGAAAGCGATCATTTTTATCTTTAGCGCGATCAAAATAATGTTGAATATCATGATCGGACTCAACAATATCAACTAACATACGAATCACGGCTTCATTTGCACCGCCATGTGCAGGCCCCCAAAGCGATGCAATACCGGCGGATACCGCAGCGAAAGGATTTGCTTCAGAGCTTCCTGTTAAACGTACTGTTGAGGTTGATGCATTTTGCTCATGGTCGGCATGAAGAATAAAGATCAGATCCAGTGCTTTTACCATAAAGGGATCAGGAATATAAGCTTCGCTAGGCTTATTAAACATCATGTGTAAAAAATTAGCGGCATAGTCTAAATCATTGCGAGGATATTCAAACGGTAAACCATTCGCATAACGATAACTCCATGCCGCAATGGTTGGCATTTTAGCGATTAATTGATGTGCTGCAATCATGCGATCATTTGGATTATGAATGTCCATATCATCATGATAGAAAGAAGAGAGTCCACCCACAACACCCACCATAATGGCCATTGGATGAGAGTCTCGACGAAAGCCGCTGTAAAAGCGCTTGAGTGCCTCATGTAGCATGGTATGGTGCGTAATAATGTTTTTGAATTCAGTTAATTCTTCGTTGCTTGGTAGTTCTCCATTAAAGAGCAAGCAGCAAACTTCTAAAAAACTACTGTGATCGGCAAGCTGCTCAATGGGGTAACCTGCATATTGTAACTCCCCTTTTATACCATCCAGATAAGTGATTGCACTACTACAGCTCGCGGTAGAGAGAAAACCAGGGTCGTAAGTAAAATACCCTAGCTTGCGATAAAGAGCACGTACATCAATTGTAGGAATACCATTACTAGGACGTAAAATTGGAAGTTCAACCTCTTTTCCAGTTGAGTTATCTATCAATGTAATTGTGTCCTTTTTACTCATAAGATATTCCTAGTTTGATCCAGTAAAAAAGCGGGATGATAGCAGATAGCATCCCCGTGTTTCCAATAAGTACGGATTATTAAACGGATCAGACTCAAATTAGCTCTTTTCTGCTTGCCTCGGTATAAAAGACCGATTATCAAAATTTATGCGCCATCTTCTAATTTTATTACCAAAAAAAATAATTTTAGTGTAGATTAGCCCTCCACAACTATTTGAGGAGCGTTGCAACCTTTCCGATTGTTTGATTTTTATAATTGAGCAGTGAGCGAAAAGGCTAGGCTCAAGTAGATTTCAATTTGCAACGGCGCTCAGTCAAACTTTAAGGAGTACTTAGATTATGGCTGGGAATCATTTATTCACTTCCGAATCTGTTTCTGCTGGACATCCCGATAAAATGTGCGATCAGGTTTCTGATGCAATTTTGGATGCCATTATTGCCGAAGACCCTAATGCACGAGTAGCCTGTGAAACAATGGTTAAAACGGGCATGGTGGTTATAGCTGGTGAAATAACGACGACTGCCAAGGTTGATTATGAATCAATCGTCAGAGAAACGGTTACCGATATTGGTTATAACTCATCAGAAATTGGTTTTGATGGTGCATCTTGTGCGGTTTTAAATGCGCTGGGTACACAATCACCTGATATTGCTATGGGTGTTGATCGTGAAGATAAAGAATCACAAGGCGCAGGCGATCAGGGTTTAATGTTTGGTTATGCTAGCAATGAAACGGATGTTTTAATGCCTGCACCGATCACTTACTCCCATCTGTTAGTTGAGAAGCAAGCCGAGTTAATGAAAAACGGCACTTTAAGCTTCTTACGCCCTGATGCGAAAAGCCAAGTGACCTTTCGTTATGAAAATAACAAACCGGTTGCGATTGATGCGGTTGTGCTTTCTACACAGCATGAGCCTATTCATCTGCCAGACCTTCAAGAAGCGGTTATGGAAGAAATCATCAAGCCTGTGCTACCTGCTGAATGGTTGGATGAAAATACGGCTTATCATATCAATCCAACAGGCAACTTTGTTATTGGTGGGCCTGTCGGAGACTGTGGTTTAACAGGTCGTAAGATTATTGTTGATACGTATGGGGGGATGGCACGTCATGGTGGCGGGGCATTCTCTGGAAAAGATCCATCAAAAGTAGATCGTTCAGCCGCCTATGCTGGTCGTTATGTTGCCAAAAATATTGTTGCGGCTGGTTTAGCGGAGCGTTGTGAAATTCAGGTTTCTTATGCGATTGGTGTTGCAGAGCCAACGTCTATCTCAATTGAAACCTTTGGTACTGGCACCATTAGCGATGAAAAAATCGAAGCAATGGTGCGTGAAGTCTTTGACCTACGTCCTTATGGCATTATGACTATGTTAGATTTATTAAAGCCAATTTATCGTCAAACAGCCGCTTATGGTCACTTTGGTCGTGAAAATATTGGCTTGCCTTGGGAAGTTACCGATAAAGTAGATGCATTAAAAGCAGCACTTTAAGTTTAAACATTTAAATGTTTAAACATCAGTAGCCTGCGTTGAGCGAAGCTCAACACAGGCGACACATTTTAAATATCAGGAAAAATACAGAATGAGCAATGATTATATTGTAGCGGACATCAGTCTCGCAGATTGGGGTCGTAAAGA
>JAGLDQ010000169.1 GCA_023145535.1 Cocleimonas sp.
TTAAATATCGCAGAAACAGAAATGCCTGGTTTGATGGCACTTCGTGAGAAATATGGTGAAGAAAAGCCATTGGCAGGGGCGCGTATTGCAGGTTCACTGCATATGACGATTCAAACAGCGGTTCTTATTGAAACATTAACGGCATTAGGGGCTGAAGTACGTTGGGCATCTTGTAATATCTTCTCAACTCAAGACCATGCTGCTGCCGCAATTGCTGTAACGGATGTTCCTGTGTTTGCTACGAAAGGCGAGACCTTGGATGAGTATTGGGATTATGCACATAAAATCTTTATGTGGCCTAATGGCGATAGCGCTAACATGATTCTTGATGATGGTGGTGATGCTACGTTATTGATTGAGTTGGGTACAAAAGCTGAATCGGATCTTTCTGTATTGGATGATCCTAGCAGTGAAGAAGAAGTGGCTTTATACAATTCAATCAAAGCGAAGTTAAAGACAGATCCTAACTGGTACTCAACGATTCGCCCTAATATTCAAGGCGTAACGGAAGAGACGACGACAGGCGTGCATCGTTTATATGACATGCAAGCTTCTGGCGAATTAAGCTACCCTGCAATGAATGTTAATGACTCCGTTACGAAGTCTAAATTTGATAACTTATACGGTTGCCGTGAGTCACTCGTTGACGGTATCAAGCGTGCAACCGACGTAATGATTGCGGGTAAAATTGCCGTGGTATTAGGTTATGGTGATGTGGGTAAAGGATGCGCGCAATCATTACGTGGTTTAGGGGCAACGGTTTGGGTAACAGAAATTGACCCTATCTGTGCATTACAAGCAACGATGGAAGGCTATCGCGTTGTCACGATGGATGATGCCGCTTCACAAGGTGATATTTTTGTAACCGCTACAGGTAACTTCCACGTTATCGATCACGATCATATGGTAGCGATGAAAAATCAATCGATCGTTTGTAATATTGGTCATTTTGATAATGAAATTAACTGTGCCAGCCTATCGGATTATGAATGGGAAAATATCAAGCCACAAGTTGATCACATCATCTTCCCTGATGGCAAGCGTATTATTTTACTAGCAGAAGGACGTTTGGTAAATTTAGGTTGTGCAACAGGTCACCCTAGTTTTGTGATGTCAAACTCATTCACCAACCAAGTGTTGGCTCAAATTGAGATATTCAAAGACGGTGATCAATATGAAAATGAAGTGTACATGCTTCCAAAATCATTGGATGAAGAAGTGGCACGTTTACACCTTAGCAAAGTAGGAGCAAACCTAACGGAATTAACGGATTATCAAGCGGGTTATATTGGTGTTGATAAAGCAGGGCCTTATAAGGTTGCACATTATCGCTACTAATCGTTAAAAAATTAAACTACGGAACACACCGAATATACGGCAGTATTAATGATTACTTTCCCTGTATTTTTTGTATTTCGTGGTGAAATTTATCTCATTCTCCTGTACCCGTAGGAGAATGTGCTCGTAGACAATACCCTAGGGTACATATTAGACGCTCTAGCGTCGCAAAACAAACACGTTAAATGCCTGACACCTCTTTGTGCGTGCATTGTTTGTTTTCTTCTAAGCCCAATATTTTTTCAGGGCGCTATCAAAATATAAGAGAACCATTATGACTACTCAAAAATTCAGTTTTGAGTTCTTCCCGCCAAAAACCGATAAGGGAATTGAAAACTTAAAGCAAACCCGTAATATATTAGCCAAATTAAACCCCACCTTTTTCTCGGTCACTTATGGCGCAGGAGGGACAACTCAAGATTGCACCTTAGAGACCGTTATTAATATCCAAACAGAATCAGGCATTGATGCCGCACCGCATCTTTCCTGTATAGGCTCTAGCAAAGCCCAAATGCGTGATATTTTAGCGACTTATAAAAGCAGTGGGGTTAAGCGAATCGTTGCTTTACGTGGAGATATTCCCTCTGGAATGCAGGATATTGGTGATTTTCACTATGCGAATGAATTAGTAAGTTTTATTCGCGAGGAAACAGGGGATCATTTTCATTTAGAAGTAGCCGCCTATCCAGAAAAGCATCCGCAAGCAAAAAGCTATGCGGATGATGTTCAAAATTTTATACGCAAAATAAAAGCAGGCAGTAACAGCGCGATTACCCAATATTTCTATAATATTGATGCCTTCAATTATTTTCGGGATGATTGTGAAAAACAGGGGATTGATATACCCATCGTACCTGGCATTATGCCCATTACTAACTTTACCAATCTTGCACGTTTCTCCGATGCTTGTGGTGCAGAGATACCTCGTTGGTTACGTTCACGTCTTGATGGTTATGGCGATGATACTGACTCGATTAAGAAATTGGGCGAAGAATTTGTGACTGAAATGTGCGCTAAAT
>JAGLDQ010000017.1 GCA_023145535.1 Cocleimonas sp.
GCTAAAATTAGTAGTGAAAATTTTGAACGGTTATTTTTAGCCTAAGGGTAACTTCCTGAGTAACAGTGACAGTAGCAGAAGAAAAAACAAGTCAAAATAAGGTTAATACATTTAATCAACCACTAAAGCTGTGTTTTAAATCAAGCCGAATTATAGTGGCAATGATTTCAATAGTGCATTTAGTCGTGGCCCTTATTATTGTTTTTATGACGCAATCGTTAACCGTCCTTGTGCTTCTTTTTCTCCTTACTGTTATTGCAAGCTCATACTATTATTTTTATTGTAGGCACATTTCTCGAACATTAAGCAAATCTATTTTAGAGTTACATATCAGCTCATCAGGTGATTGGTCTCTCGTTACTTTCGTAGAAAAATATAATAACGTCACCCCGCTTAATAGTAGTTTTAGTAGTCAGCATTTGATAATAATTAATTTTTCAATATTCTCTATCGGAAAACACACTGTGCTGGTCACGAAAGACATGATCAGTAAAGATGAATTTCGACGACTTAGGGTTCGCTTAAAAATAAAACAATGAGATATACGCCCATATCTAAAAAAGACCGAAGATAAGTGTTTTTTATATTGCTAAAAGGATAGCAATATAGTATTACTATGCGTAAAATTTTTAATCGTAAAGAAAATTTGTTTTTACACTTTTCACTGCAAATGGGGGCAATTTTCCATGAATTCACAGGAATTACGACCTAATCAAGCATGGCGATCTGAATGGGGAGATAAACCTAATATCTCTAATTCAATAGAGATACCTTATAACCATAGACGAGAGGAAATACTAGAAAACGATAGAAAAAAACGGTTTGCGATATTGTTTTTTAGTTGTTTTATCATCGTTTCTGCCATCATTGTTATAGGCATTTTTTCATTTAAATCCCATTCACTCGATATCACCTTAGTTGAGAATATTGATTTGTTATCAAATAATGAAGAAATTGATTTCTATAATAAAATGGAATTTTATCAATGGCTTGATTTATCAGCAGAAAAATAGATACAATGCATCCAACTCTAAAGTCTATACTACCCGTCTCGATTCTTTTTATATCCCTAAGCACCACGGCAACCCCATGGTCTGATCTAACACCTGCGGAACAAAAATTATTAAAATCATATGCAGGAGAGTGGATCAGTTTAGGTAAAAATAAACAGGATAAACTATCAAATGCATCCCAGCTCTGGCTGCAGATGACCATAGAGCAAAGAAAGCGTCTTAAAAAACGCCTTAATGGTTGGAAGAGGATGACAGCAGAGGAACGTTTGCGAACTAAAAAATGGTTTCAATGGTATCAGCAGCAACCAGAGGAAATACAGCAACGTATACAGTTTGGTAAAAAGCAGTATCAAGAATTAAGCGCTGCACAGAAAAAAGTGATACATTTAAAGTGGGTCGATACAGCAAAGCGGAATGATTACCCAGTAAAAGACCCTTTACCGCTAACAGCATCTTCTAAGTAGTTTTTTTCATTGCGAGAAAAACTAATAACAAGCCCACCAAAATAAAAGGAATACTAAGCAATTGTCCTGTACTAAGCCATAGGTCGGAGTTATAGGCTGCCTGTTTTGTTTTAATAAATTCAATCAATAAGCGAGCAATAAACACAAAGCTTAGTAAAATACCAAATAACATGCCCGACTTATCCTTAATTTTGCTTGTTTTATAGAGGGAAAATAAAACAATAAAGATAAACAAATAAGATAAAGCTTCATACGCTTGAGCGGGGTGTCGAGGCAACAGATCAACCCGTTCAAATACGACCGCCCAAGGGACTGTTGTTTGTACGCCTAAAATTTCGGAATTGAAAAAATTGCCTGTGCGAATAAACGTGGCTAGCAAAGCCGTTGGGATAGCCAGCCTATCGAGCAACCATAAGTAAGAGTATTCTGTATTGCGCTTGAAAAGATATAAACCAATTAATGCCCCAACAGCACCACCATGACTGGCTAATCCGCCCTCCCATATTTTTAGAATTTTAATCGGATCACTGAAATAATAGCTAGGATCATAGAAAACAACATGCGCTAAACGTGCGCCAATAATGACGCCGATTAATAAGAACCACAGTAATTTATCAAGATCTTCAATATTTTTATTCTCCCGCTTAAAAATCCACTGCATGATTTGAAAGCCGATGATAAAACCTAGTGCAAATAAAAGCCCGTACCAGTGAACTTTTAATGGCCCAAGCGTGGCAAGCACTGGGTCTATATTCCATGTTAAATAATTCATTGATTAACCTTGTTATTTTTTGAGACCATATTGTTTTGGTTGTTGCAACCGTTGATTATTAATATAAATACGGTTAGCCCTTAGTTTAACGTGATTTTCTGTGAGCAATTTGACAGCCTGTGGGTAAATAATATGCTCTATTTGATGTACCCTTGTCGCTAACGTTTCTTCTGTATCATTATTTTTTACAGAAATAACACCCTGTACAATAACAGCACCAGAGTCAAGTTCTGGTGTTACAAAATGGACGCTTGCGCCATGTTGAGTAGCCTTGTCATGCAAAGCCCGCTTATGTGTATGCAATCCACGATACAGAGGTAATAAGGAAGGGTGGATATTAATCAGCTTTCCCGCATAACGCATCACAAAACCTTCTGTGAGAATACGCATAAAACCGGCTAGAATAATAATATCGGGAGCCGTTTGATCTATTACTTTAGCAAGGAAATGATCAAATAATTCACGGCTTTCATACTGTGTATGATCAACGATAGCCGTTTCAATCCCTGCCTTTTTAGCTCTTTGTAACCCATAAGCATCGGCTTTGTTGCTAATAACCGATGCAATATTAGCATTAATATCCCCCGACTCAATCTGATTAATAATTGCTTGTAAGTTAGAGCCATTGCCTGAAATTAAAACAATTAGTCGAGATTTAGACATACTCTACATGCGCTTCTTCTTTCTCTGTGCTGTCTATCGTTCCAATTGGCCAGCTTGCCATACCCTGAAGACGTATCGTATTGATAATTTCTTCAACCTCATTTTCAGTTGCCACAATAACCATTCCAATCCCACAGTTAAAGGTTCGCAACATTTCTGCTTCTTCAATATTACCTTCTTGTTGCAGCCAGTCAAATACAATGGAGCGATCCCAAGCGTTTAAGTCAATGACTGCTTTGCTTTTCATTGGCAGAACGCGTGGTAAGTTTTCGGTTAAACCACCGCCTGTAATATGAGCAACCCCATGAATATCGAATTGTTTTAAGAGCTGCAAAATCGGTTTAACATAAATGTTAGTCGGTTCTAATAGTGCTTTTCCTAATATAACAGCATCATCACCTTCACCAATAATATCATGCAAAGACGTACCGCTAACTTCCAAAACTTTGCGTATTAAAGAATAACCGTTTGAATGGGGCCCTGATGATTCAATGCCAATCAGCACGTCACCATGTTGTACATTACTTTGGTCTAGCATTTGTTCTCGCTCAACAACGCCAACAGAAAATCCCGCTAAATCAAAATCATTCCCCGAATACATACCAGGCATTTCAGCCGTTTCTCCACCAATCAAAGAAGCACCCGCTTGTTCGCAGCCATCCGCGATTCCTTTAATAACATCTTCTGCAACATCATTGTCCAGCTTAGCTGTTGCGTAATAATCAAGGAAGAAGAGCGGCTCAGCTCCCACAACGATAATATCATTAACGCACATAGCAACAAGGTCGATACCTATGGTGTCGTATTGCTCTGTTTCTATCGCTAGTTTTAATTTAGTGCCAACGCCATCCGTACCTGAAACCAAAATAGGGTTTTCATATTTAGCAGGAATCGACATTAATGCGCCAAAGCCGCCTATACTTCCAAGTACTTCAGGTCGTTTTGTGCGTTGAGTATGTGGCTTAATACGGTCAATCAATGCGTTACCAGTATCAATATCAACACCTGAGTCTCGATAAGTTAATGAAGCCTTATTTTCATCTGACATGCGGGAGGAACCTGTAGCTAAAAGAAGAGGGGCGATTCTAGCATATTCTTGGAAATTCGCTAAGATATGGAATACAAAAAATACGAAATAGAGTACATATGGAACAAGCCCAGCAAATACTAACAAATACCTTTGGTTATAATGAGTTTCGCCATCAGCAAGGGGAGATTATTGATACCATCATTAATGGTCATGATGCTTTTGTGCTAATGCCCACAGGGGGGGGGAAATCTTTATGCTATCAAATACCCGCATTAGTTCGTGATGGCGTTGGAATTATTGTCTCCCCCTTGATTGCGTTAATGCAAGATCAAGTCAATGCGCTACGCCAATTAGGGCTGAGGGCAGCTTTTCTAAACTCGACTCAATCTTATGATGAAGCACAGTATGTTAAAAATGCGTTACGCAACAATCAACTGGATTTTCTCTATGTAGCACCGGAGAGATTATTAATGCCAGCGACACTTGGCTTATTAAGTAGTAGCTATATCTCATTGATTGCTATCGATGAAGCCCATTGTGTATCGCAGTGGGGGCATGATTTTCGTCCAGAATATCAGCAATTATCGGTACTATCAGAGCGCTTTCCCAATATTCCACGTGTCGCATTAACGGCCACAGCGGATGCCAGAACACGCACAGAAATCATCAGCCAACTGGGACTGTACCGCGCTCAAACCTATGTGAGTAGTTTCGATCGCCCCAATATTCGTTATATTATTTCTCAAGCCGCGAATGCGAGAGCTAGATTGTTAAACTTTATAGAGCAGAATCACTCTGAAGATGCGGGTATAGTCTATTGTTTATCAAGAAAAAAAGTGGAGGATACAGCGGAGTACCTCTGTTCTAAAGGGCGAATAGCTTTAGCCTATCATGCTGGTATGCCCGCACATATTAGGCAAGAACATCAAGAACGGTTTTTACGAGAGGATCGTGTAATTATTGTCGCGACCATTGCTTTTGGTATGGGGATTGATAAACCCGATGTACGTTTTGTCGCACATTTAAGTTTGCCAAAAAATATTGAAGCTTACTATCAAGAAACAGGTAGAGCAGGGCGTGATGGTGAACCAGCCAATGCATGGATGAGCTATGGACTGCAAGACTTAGGTATGCTTGGGAGAATGCTCGATGAAGGAGAGGGAAGCCCAGAGTATAAGCGCATCATTAAAGGTAAATTAGATGCCATGCTGGGTTTATGTGAATCGACCGAATGTCGTCGCCAAACTATTCTTAAATACTTTGATGAGGCAATGAAAAACCCCTGTGGTAATTGTGATAACTGTTTAAATCCGCCCGAAACGTGGGATGCATCTGTTGAGGCACAAAAAGCATTGTCCGCAATTTATCGTACAGGACAGCAATTTGGTGTTGTCTATGTTATTGATATTTTAGTTGGTAAAACGGATGATCGCATCAGACGCAATGGCCATAATCAATTAGCCGTTTGGAGCATGGGAAGCCACCTCAAGCAAGTTGAATGGCGTAGTTTAATTCGGCAATTAATAGCGCAAGGATATATACGGATCGATAGCGAACGCTTTGGCGCATTGGAGCTAACAGAAAAGGCACGCCCTGTGCTACGAGGGGAAGAAAAAATACGCGCTAGAAAATACTCAGCCAAAGAAAAAAATACAAAAAAACAGCGTGATAAAGACACTAATCTTAGAGCGATTGATCATGCGCTTTATGAAGCATTGCGGGAGAAAAGACGAAGCATAGCAAAAGAGCAAGATGTGCCTGCTTTTGTTATTTTTGGTGATAAAACATTAGCAGAAATAGCACGTAAAAGACCACAATCAGAACGCTCTTTTCTTGCTATTAGCGGTGTTGGTGAAAGTAAGTTAGCGCGCTATGGCAAAACCTTTATTGCGACTATAAAGGAATACCCACTTCCCGCATTATTAGAAAATACGTTCAGTGATACCGTTAACGCGACACTATTGCTCTATCAAAACGGCATGGGGCTAGAAGCGATAGCCAAAGAAAGGGGATTCGTCGTTTCCACCGTGCAATCGCATCTTTCAGAAGCCATAGAGGCAGGTACATTAAAAGCCAAAGATGCACTGGGACTTTCTGATGATGATATTGCGCTAATAGAAAATATGGCTGAATCACTAAATAGCGCTGAAGAGCAGGCACTCAAGCCTCTTTATATGGCATTGGAAGAAAAATGGGATTATGGGGTGTTGCGTTGTGTTGTTGCAGGAATGTAAATCATACTTG
>JAGLDQ010000170.1 GCA_023145535.1 Cocleimonas sp.
ATTAAAATAATAGAACGGTTGTCTTTATTGTCGGGCTTGTTTTAAGAGATCATTTAGTTGGTGAGCCATTAGGCTCGCTGATTGACGTTTTGCTAAAAATGAGATTTTAAAATGGTTACTTAAGGATTGGCCGATTTTTTTATGTGGTGTTCCATTATCAATAGTTCGCTAAGTGAGTTTTACTTTAGTCAAGGGATAAGCCTGTTTAAGATCAACCTTCCTAAATCATCATCTTAGAATAAAAAAATGCTTCTTTTTTATCATCAGGGAAGTAATTCCACGCTAACTATCCGATACTTGTTCCTAATTTAGCTATCTATTATAAAGAGCTAATAATTTTAAACAGGGGTTATCAGTATGAAAAATAAAAAACACTATTTAGTCACCGGTGGATCAGGCTTTATTGGTTCGCAACTCTGTAAAACACTATTAGAAAAAGAGCAGCGAGTCACCGTTTTAACTCGTACTCCACAAAAAACAAAAGCAAAATTTTCAGCCCAATTAGGGTCTCTAGCAGATCACTTAGTCTGCATTGGCCATCTCGATGATTTTAATCAGTCAGTTGATATTATTATAAACCTCGCAGGGCAGGGGATTATGGATAAGCGTTGGACTGAAACCATTAAGCAACAATTACTTGATAGTCGTCTAAACACAACTCAAGCGGTGGTTGACTATGTAAAGCGATGTAAAAATAAGCCAGAGTTAGTTATTAGCGGCTCTGCTATTGGTTATTATGGCATGCAACACGGCGATATACGCCTAGATGAAACCGCGCAAGGAGATCATAGTTTTGCCAGTCAGCTTTGTATTGAATGGGAAGATAAAGCTAAAGCATTGGAAGTCTTCGGTATCCGAACCTGTTATTTACGCACTGGAATCGTATTGGGTAAAGGAGGGGCTTTAGCAAAAATGTTGCCGCCTTTTAAATTGGGCTTGGGTGGAAAAATTGGCAGTGGGCAACAATGGATGTCATGGATTCATCTTAACGATTTGCTTAATATCATTCACTTTATTTGTGACAATGAAACCATCGAGGGAGTTACGAATGCGACTGCTTCCAACCCTGTGCGTAATCGTGAGTTTACAAAAATATTAGGAAAAATGTTAAAACGTCCTACTTTTATTCCGATGCCCGCGATCGTTTTAAAGCTTATGTTAGGGGAGGGCGCTGAAGAGTTATTATTAGCAGGGCAGCGTGTTGTACCTAAAAAAATGCAAGAGGCAGGGTTTGTTTTTCAGTTTCCTGAGTTAGAGAAAGCAATGAAGGATGTGATACAAAATTAATAACGGCTAAATAAAGAGACTAGACGAATAGGAAATAGGCTGTTCTCACTATAAAATAAAAAGAGCGCTGTTAACAGGTGACCTTTTTGTTTTCAAAGGGCATGTCTATGATGATAAAAGTCACTTTCATATCCTCTTATTAAACCAATAATTCCACCAACGCTTTCCCTGCATTCGATAATGTACGTTCTTCATGTACAACAATTCCCAGCTCACGGTGTATCTCTAATCCTTCAATAGGCACTTCAATCACATCATCACCCAGCATAGCGCGTGGCAATGCGCTCCAGCCTAGCCCAATAGCAACCATCATGCGTATGGTCTCCAGATAATTGGTTTCCAAGACAATTTTTAATGCGCCTTGTTTACGAATAATCGGCTCTTCAATGACAGTGCGGGTATACGTGCCAACCGCAGGAAGAATAGCACTGTATTGTGCTAGTTCATCCAAGGTGACATTCTCTTTTCCTGCAAGTTGATGGTTGGGGGCAATTGTAATGACGAGTGAATCGTCCCAAAGCGGGGTTAATTTTAGTTTTTTGGGTGGTTTCAGGGGGAGAGTGACAACGCCTAGTTCATAATTGCCCTTTTCGATTTCTTGGCAAGCATTCTCCGAGTCCATAAAGGCAATATCAAATTGTACTTTAGGGTGTTGTTGTGCGTATTGTTTGAGCGTGTTGGGTAAGCGTCGTAGTCCGATATGATGCGAGGTGACTAGTGATAAATGACCGCTAATTTTACCGCTTAAATCATTAATGACTTGATGTGATTGATTGAAATTTTGCTTGATACGTTGTGCGATAGGGTAAAGTGCTTTACCCGCCTCATTTAGAATAACGTTATGCCCAATGCGATCAAATAAGGATGCTCCCAAATTTTGTTCTAATAGGGCAATGCGTTTGCTGACCGCAGGTTGGGTAATATAGAGACACTTCGCGGCACGAGAAAATGAGGATTGGTCAGCAACGGCTAGGAAAGCGATATAGTTTTTAAGATCCATTGAACGGTTTTAAACCCCCAGAATAGACAGAATACACGGAAAATTAAAGTGAGTGGGTTGTCGTTTATCTCTTGGTAACTTTTCATCAATTACAGGAGACTCAATATTGATAGATCATGAAAAAATGAAGTATATTTCCGTATATTCGGTAGTGTCTCTTAAAGGAAGAATCTTACTTATTATGTCCACTCACATGTGCATGGAGTGGCTTAGTTTCTTCAAACCTTTTTATTTGTTCATCATTTGCTTTTGCTTGATGGTTTTCTTTCCATTCTTCAATGCTCATGCCATAAATATAGTGTTGTGCTTCGGCATAGCTAATTTCTTCGCCACGCTCATTGCCTGCATTCCTATACCATTTACTGAGGCAGTTTCTGCAAAAACCAGCCAGATTCATAATATCAATATTTTGCGCATCAGTGCGTTGTTGTAAATGTTCAACGAGTCCACGAAAAGCGGCCGCTTCCATTTCTAGCTGTGTTTGTTTATTCATAGTTTAGTTATAATGACAATTAATGGTTTTAATGTGAGGGAAGTTAAGTTGTAAAACGCGTTGGGTATCCGCCGCGAGTTTACTTTTACCTAATTTTTTTGCAGCGCAAACTTTGATTTTCAATGCTTCAACCACAGCAGGAGTGCCTTGATGGTGTTGAATAGTATAATCAGCACGATTAAACGCCGCTAAATAAGCGCCGCGCTTCATATAGTATTTTGCAATATTGGCTTCTGATTGCCCTAGCGCATTGGTTAAGAATTTCATGCGATGTGTGGCATCTTTAATATATTCACTGTTAGGGTGGCGCGTTAATAATTTAGAAAAATCATGGAATGATTCTTTTTGACGTACATTATCGAGATCAGAAAAACTACGTGGGAAAATTTTATCCATCAAGCCTCCCCCACGATTAAAATTAATTAATCCTCGTAAATAAATGGCATAATCCATTTTTGGACTGCGTGGATACATGCGTGTATAACGGTCAATGGTATCTAATGCAGTATCGGCCTCATCATATTTATAATAAGCGTAAGCAGACTCAAGTAATGACTGTTGAGCAAAGCGTCCTAAAGGATAGCGTGCTTGTAACACTTCATATTGTTTAATAGCCTCTGCATAATCACGCCCTTTTAGCGCAGCTTGAGCATCTTGGAAGAGTTTATTAGCCGAGTAGCCTTTGGTAGGATCAGGTTTTTCTTGAGAGGTGAGGCTGGTACAACCCACTAGTATGAAGAGCAAAACAAGGGTTGTGAAATAGGTCCATAGTTTCATAATATAACCTTTATAATTTGTATTGTTGTAGGCGATCCGCACGAGTATTTCCCGTTTAAATAATGGCTATCAGTTTAGGTGTTAGCGTTTTAAACGGATAACGGAATAATGAAAAGAGGCACTAATTCTACACCAAATTAGGATATTATCCTACGCCTGTAAATTTCCTGAGAGTAAATGAAAGCTATGACAGACCAAACCCCTATTTTGTTCAATGTACCTTATGAGCGCGCTGGTTATCGTGTTGATCAAGTGGTTGCCGAGTTTTGTTCGCAATATTCTCGTAGTCAATTACAAAAATGGATTAAAGCGGGCAACGTGCTTGTCGATGGTAAGCCGCGAAAATGCAAAGACAAGTTGGCCGGTGATGAGGAAATTAGCGTGACAGTGGTGTTAGTTGAGCGTACGGACTCCTTGCCAGAAAATATTGATTTAGAGGTGGTGTTTGAGGATGACACGATGATTGTTATCAACAAACCTGCTGGCTTAGTGGTACATCCTGGTGCTGGGAATACGCATGGCACTTTAATGAATGGCTTGTTGGCGCATAATAAAAATCAGGCAAAATTACCCCGTGCAGGAATTGTGCATCGTCTTGATAAAGATACCACGGGCTTGATGATGGTGGCAAAGACGTTGGAGGCACACAACAGCCTTGTTGAGCAATTGCAATTGCGAGAGGTAAAGCGCGAATACTTGGCATTAGTGTCCACGGAAGTTATTTCGGGAGCAACAATAGAAGCCAATATAGCGCGTAATCCATCAGATCGTAAGAAAATGACCGTCTGCAATGATGCGGTTGGTAAACATGCGATTACGCATTATCGCATCGAACAAAAAATGTTTAAATTCACCCTATTGAGAGTGCATTTAGAAACAGGGCGAACGCATCAAATACGGGTACATTTAAGTTGGAAGCGTATGCCTATTGTTGGCGATAGGACGTATGCAGGCAGGTTAAAAGTTCCTGCGGGGTTGGATGAGGAGATGCGCTCTAAAGTGCAAAAGTTTAATCGTCAAGCCTTGCACGCAACACGGCTTTCGGTTACGCATCCAAAGACAGGCGAGCGGGTATCATGGGAAGCCCCCATGCCAGCGGATATGCAGGAAATGGTGGATGCATTAGCAAAACTAGACAGAGAATAATGAAAAATATTCCTTCTGAATGGCTAATCCCCAATTGGGATGCGCCAAAAAATATCAACGCTATTATGACGACTCGACAAGGTGGTTTTAGTCGTGCGCCTTTTGATTCGATGAATTTAGGGGAGCATGTTGATGATGATCTGCAAGCCGTTGCTAAAAATAGAGCCAGTTTAAAGCAAAAACTGAACCTATCCAGTGAGCCATTCTGGTTGACGCAAGTGCATGGTGTTGAAATTGCTAATGCAGATCAGCAATCAAAAGGAATAGTGGAAGCAGACGCATCGGTAGCACACAAACAAGGCTCGGTTTGTGCTGTTATGACGGCTGACTGTTTGCCTGTATTATTTTGCAATCAGAATGGTACGGCAATCGCCGCTGCACATGCAGGCTGGCGAGGGCTTCACGCGGGGGTTTTAGAGCAAACGGTCA
>JAGLDQ010000171.1 GCA_023145535.1 Cocleimonas sp.
TCATTTCCTTGCGCCCATTCACAACGTATTTTACTCATCCATTGCTCCTTCCATCATTTGCCCAAAGCAAAGCACATAACCATTGCAATCTTGCAGATACCATTCACGCATTCCATAGAATTTAGTGATGGGCTTAACAACAACCTTCACTTTATCTTTAAGACGCTCATAATGTGCATCCACATCTTGATCCAAGCGAATATATAACGTTTGACTGGCACCAATGAGCGCATCTTTAAGCACAGGGACTTCTTCAACGAGGGTTTCACGGCTTTGAAACATAAATTCCGCCTTTTCAAAGCGCATATTTGCCCAAATTAAATGCATACCATCCGTTAGTTCAGTAGGAAAATTAGGTTGAGCATTTTCTACGGGTTCTACTGCCATTAGCAGTTTAAAGCCGAGTGTATCTTGATAATAGCGTACTGTATCAGCTACATTTTCAGTCATTAAATTGGGGGCTAGTCCGTTTTTCATCATCATTACCTTATTGAAAAACCCCATCATACGTGTAGCCTACTGACAGCATTATGTCAGTAGTTAAAGACTAATTTCCTGCAACGTAGTTTGATCTAATTCAGATCTTTCGGCTAATTCAGCAATACTTACGCCAAGCTCAGGGTGAATATAATGAGCCGCTATTTCAGCGAGTGGATACAATACAAAGGAATATTTAACAACCTCCGCACGTGGTAAATCAATCTCTGGCTGCAAGATCAAATGATCATAAAATAAAATATCCACATCCAATGTTCTTGAGCTAAATTTCACCCCACTCCGTTGGCGCGCATGGTCTGTCTCTAGACGCTTTAAATAACGTGACATTTCTTGATAGGATTTATCCGTTTGTAAATGAGCGGATAGATTTATAAAAGGATCACCCTCAAATCCTGCCGCTTCTGATTCATAAGCGCGCGAAAAAATAATATCTGGAAACTCCAGTCTTAAGTGTTGCATACAAGAACGAATATTGCGTTTACGATCAATATTACTGCCAATATCTAAATACACTTGCGCCTTGCGCTTACGGGTAATAATCACGCCAACCTCACGCGAGCCACTCACGGCTTTAGGCTTGCCTAAGGTTACCTTTACCCAAGGAATCTGCATTTCCTCTAGCAATAGTTCTGCAATGCGCTCCGCTAAGGTTTCCACTAACTGATATTCACTATTTTTAACCAGCTCCACTACCATTTTAGAGGCGGCTTTATAGTTTAGCGTGTGCTTAATATCATCCGAAGCGGCTGCTTTACGATTATCCCAGCCCATTTCCAGATCAATATTAATCATCTGGCGTATTTGTCGCTCCCAATCATAAATACCGATTAAGGCGGCTACTTGTAAGTCACGTACGTAAACGATGTCTGTGTTCATCTATTACCTAAGTCTATTGTAAGAATTAAGATAGAATTATACCCTTAACTTACAATCGTTTGATAATCTTATCCGCCACCCGAAATGAATTAGCATAAATCGTCCAAGTAAAGGGAGCACTCCCTGCATTCGGCATAAAACTACCATCCGTAATATAAAGATTATCCACATCATGCGCCTGACAGTCTTTATTTAGCACGGAGGTTTCAGGGTCATCCCCAAAACGACACGTACCTGCCACCAGATTCACAGGAGGTGAGCCTGATGCAAATGAAATCACATTGGATGCCCCCATTTTTTTTAATACCTCTCCTGCTTTTGAAGCGAGATACCAGCCAACTTGCAAGTTGCGCCCATGAAATCCAAAGCGCGCTCTGGCAACGGGCATTCCATATTTATCTTTTACCTCAGAATCTAATTTTACAAAACTATTTTCATTGGGTAACCAATCACAAAAGGCTTCTATTTTTATATAGCGACCCTCGCGGAAGTAGGTTTCCAAATCGCGTTTTAATGGTTTGCCCCAAACGAGTCCATCACGCCCTCCAATACGCCCACTGGCACGCGCAAGCGGGTTAGGATGTAAATGTACAAAGTCAATCACCCCGCCTTTGGCTTTATCGCCAAAGTCAGGATCATCAATGACATAATAATCATGGATAGTACGATTAATAAATGGACCATTTTGGCGTAATGCTTCAGCCTGTTTTTTGGAAAATTTGGCATAGTTAATACGCCCAGATCCCGCGCCCCCTCCTGCAAACATAAGGTTCTGTCCAACTAATCCACTACTATTTGCCAGCCCATTTTTATGTTTTTTACCCGTTGAGTTTAATAGTAAACGCGCCGTTTCAATCGATTGACAGGCAACGACGTAGATCTTTGCATCAATATGCTTCTTTTCGCCGTCTTTATTGTAATATTCAACGGAAGTGATCGCCCCTTTCTCATCGGTTAAAATACGCGCGACATGACTTTCTGGATAAATTTCGCATTTACCTGTTTTTACAGCATGATCTAATAAAGCCGCACGCGAACTACCTTTTGCACCTGTAGAACAGCCTAAGCCGCCGCAGAAGCCATTATAGCTACAACTGCTTCTACCTAATGCAGGTTTTGACAGTATAGCGCGCGGCATAGGAACAGAAGTAATCCCTATCTCATCACAGGCTTTATCGATCATTTTTGATAAGGGATGCGAACCCAGTGGTGGATAAGGAAAGTCTTTACTACTGCGAGGTTCTTGGTGCTTATGCTTCACTACTTTTCCTGATATGCCAACCACCTTTTCTACCTTGTCATAATAAGGCTCTAGGTCATCATAACTAATCGGCCAATCGGCCATATTGGCACCTTCAATTGCCCCAAAAGTAGATTTTAATTTAAAATCAATTGGTTTTAGGCGGTGAAAAAATCCGCTCATAAAGTTGCTAGAGCCGCCTACTATATTGCCATTCCATAAATTCCAAGAGGATTCAGAGGTTTTTTGCACGCGCCAATCATCACCTCTTTCGGTTTCAACCACATGCTGCTCTTCTTTTAAATTGGGTGTAAAAACCTCGTGAATGCAGCACGCCATTTCATCTTTATAGAAATCATCTTCTTTAAACCATTTACCCTTTTCTAACACCACAACGGAATGCCCTGCTTTGGATAATTCATAAGCGATAGGACCGCCACCTGCACCACTGCCGATTACGCAGACATCAAAATCTTTACTCATAATTCATAATACCTTTTGCCGACAACGGGGAGAGGAAAACCAGCTTGATGTTTAAGCCATTTCCAGCCAATACTTTCAGGATTACCCCCATAAACAGGATCGGTTAATAAAGCCTCCAAAATATAACGCAATGTTTCTCGCAACCAAGCCTTACCTTCTCCATCTTGTTCTAAAGTACGTAAAGTGCTTTCTCTTTTATCACTACTTAACGCCATAAAGGATTTTTGATGTGTTTTATAAGCAAGTTTTTCCAGCTGGATCAAACCATCTCGCATAAAGTCACGATGTGACTGCTCCGTGTCAGGCATGGCTAGCGCATTATGCAACCATGCAGTGGCATACACATCTTTAGCGCCTGGCGCATTGGCTTCAGAAGGAAATAGATGATTTAGAACAGCATCCATAATTTGCCATTGTGCGCTACTTAAACCAACTTGTTTATTAGGCTCTATGACCACATTGGGAAATTTTTTTGCCTGTGAAGGTAAGGCGACACCCAAAGCAAAGCCTGCTGTTAATAACAGGAATTCTCTACGTTTCATTGTTTTTATTTTCTCTTAAATAAGTGTATGGAAGTAATACCTTAAAAACTAACTATCCTGCAAAACACCTTGCAGCGTCCACAACATAAACTGCGGTGTCTGATAACCTGTTTTCTTAAACACCTCTTTGCCGTCTGCATCTAAAACAATCATCGCAGGACG
>JAGLDQ010000172.1 GCA_023145535.1 Cocleimonas sp.
AGACCCAATTTTTGAAAGGTAACAGCCGCTTGGAAGAGAGCATGTGTGCCGATGACGAGTTTGGATAACCCCAACGCAATATTTTCAATATTATCACGGCGTAATGCCACTTTTTGTTTGCCAGAGAGTAGGGTGATGCGCAATGCTAAGGGGTCAAACCATTCCGTAAAACTTTTGAAGTGTTGCTCTGCTAATATCTCAGTAGGTACCATTAATGCTACTTGATAGCCTGCTTCAATTGCAGTTAATGCCGCCGCCGCCGCAACCAGTGTTTTCCCCGAGCCAACATCCCCTTGTACTAAACGACCCATCGGCCAACTTTGTTGTAGATCTTGTTTGATTTCTTTAATAACCCGCTGTTGTGCATTGGTTAAGGTAAAAGGTAGTGACATGAGTAGCTTATGATAAAGATGGTTGTTGCTACTGAGTTGTACTCCTTTTATTTGACGACTGTATTCTCGAAATTGGCGTAAACTTAAATGATGTGCCATTAACTCTTCAAAAATAAGGCGCTGTTGTGCGGGATGATTTGTATTAAGCAACAGCTCGACGGAGCTTTCAGGTGTCGGTTGATGCAAGATGAGGAGTGCCTCCGCCAAGGTCATTAGCTTATAGTGCTGGCGTAGTGCATCAGGAAAGTTTTCCTCAAGCTGTTCAATATGTTGGATAGCCTCCAAGGTTAAACGACGTAATGTTTTTTGTTGCAACCCTTTGGTGCTTGGATAGGTGGGTGTCAGGCGGTCAGCCAATTCGACAGGGCTATTTTCGCGAATAATTTTGTATTCAGGATGCACCATTTCAAGGCTTTGATACCCTTGGCGAATTTCACCAAAACAGCGGACTAACGTCCCTTGTGACAGATTTTTTTGTTGTGCGTTGCTAAAATGAAAAAAGCGCAAAGTGATGGCTGTGCCACTACGATCAGAAATTTGGCAGAGCATCATGCGTCGTTGATTAGACACGATAGAACAATGCTCAACCGTGCCTTCAATGAGCACCTCTTGTCCGTGCTGAACAGTAGAAAGAGGATAAACACGGGTGCGGTCTTGGTAGCGCAATGGCAGATGGAAGAGCAAGTCTTGAATTTGGTATAATCCCAATTTGCTTAAATGCGCTGACATTTTAGGGCCAACCCCTTTTAGGGTGTTGATATTTTGTAGTAATGGATGATCCGATGGCATGGTGGCTAGTATAAAATATTTTAGATAATAAACAATGTCGCTAATCCAAGAAACGCGGTAAATCCTACCACATCAGTCACCGTTGTAAGAATAACAGCACCTGATAAGGCAGGGTCAATTTTCATGCGGTGTAATGTTAGTGGTACAATAATTCCTGCTAATGCCGCCGCAATCATATTGAGAATCAGAGCCGCACCAATCACGATTGCTATTTGAAGGTCAAACCAAAAATAGGCCGCAACCGCCACGACAAAAGACCAAAGCAAGCCATTGAGTATTCCGATACCCAATTCTTTTTTGATTAATGAACGGGTGTTGCTTCCCACAATTTGCCCCATTGCTAGACCACGTATTGTAAGCGCTAGTGTTTGACTCCCTGCAATGCCGCCCATACTAGCGACGATGGGCATCAATACGGCTAAGGCGACAATTTTATCTAGGGTCGTTTCAAATAGACCGATGACCCAAGAGGCGAGAAAAGCAGTGAGTAGGTTTAGTGTTAGCCAAATAGTGCGTCGACCCACACTGGGGAGAATAGGGGCGAACAAGTCTTCATCGTCGTCTAAACCAACAGAACCCAACATATGGCGGTCTGCTTCATCGCGCATGGAATCAATGACATCATCGACAACAATACGTCCTAAAAAGTATCCATTTTCATCCGTGACAGGAGCTGTGTACCAATCATGATCCTCAAACGCTCTAATCACCTCTTTTTCTGGTGTTTCGGGGCTGATAGTACGCCAGTCGGTTTCCATTGCATCCGAAACCAAAGTATTAGGTGAGTGAAGAATAAGATTTAAGATGTAAATAGCGCCTTGAAAATGATTATCTCGATCAACAACGATTAAAACATGGGTATCCGTTGGTACATTATCATGACGCTGTAAATAGCGTTGTACGGTATTAAGCGTGACATCACTACGGACGGTAATGGCATCAGTATGCATGAGACGACCCGCTGTGTTTTCTTCATAACTTAGATTTAGCTCAATACGTTGACGACGATGGGTCTCCATATGATCAAGTAAATCATCGGCTGTTTTTTTATTGAAGACTTCATCGAGCAACTCAGCAACATCGGCGGTATCCATTTTTTTAGTTGCATGATGCAGGGTTGTCATATCCATTGCATCCGCTAATTCGGCAGCGGCTACTTCACTCATATGCAGCAACACCTCACCGTCTAGTCCCGCTGGAATGCATTTGAATAAGCAGGGACGATCAGCCGCTGGTAGTGCATTGAAAATATGTGCAATTTCAGCGGCATTTAATGGGGCGAGTTGATTTTTTATTGTTTTTTTATCACCATTTTCAATGGCGTTGGTAATCGCCTGAATAGTTTTGTTTGTTGGTGTGGGCGTTGTATTAGCGGTCATTTTTTATGGCTCTATGATGACGTTAGCGATGAAAGTTGAAGGTATTTATATCTTTAGCCATAGTATTGAGCGGGAAGAAGAAACTAAAGGACGCTTGCTAAACAGGAGAGCAAGGTCGTCTATGTATGAATAGGCGAGATGGTGTACAAAATAACGCTTAAAGGTGGTTGTTCTCTCTTTTTTTAGCATATTCTGCGTTTTTGTGAGCGGCGTTTAAACTCAATTTTTGATCTGTTGATTCTGTTGGCGTTTTTGTTTCATCTGTTGTTTAGCGAGCTCTTGCATATCTTCCACCTTATCGCTTTCGTCCATAATCTCAACGCCTAATAACGTTTCGATACAATCTTCTAATGTCACGATACCTTCGGTTTGATCATAAGAGTCCATGACCAAAAACATATGTTCTTTTTTCTTTATAAAGAGATCTAACGCTTTAGAAACGGAGATGTCTTCGCTAATTTTGAAAATATCTGTTTTGACTGTTTTGACTGTTGCACTATCGTCTTTGAGCGCTTGTTCAAAGATTTTTTTAGTGAGGGTGATGCCCGTTATATTATCAATATTATTTTTATAGATGGCGACTCTAGAAAAGCGAAAAAGCCCCTTTTCATTTTTCATAATATCTTGAATGGTCTGATTTTCCTCTAACGCAAAGACGACGCTACGAGGAGTTAAAATATCTTTCACTTTTATGGCGCTGAGGAGAAGTACATTTTCAATGACATCGGACTCTTTTTCATTAATAACACCATCATTTTCACTCATGAGGGTATTTTCAAGTAGCTCTGCTTTACTCATGCTACTAATACTGTCTTTGTCTTTTGAAATACGATTCGTAACAAAAAGGGTGAGGATGATAATGGGAAAGGTTAGCCAGATAAAAAAGCGGATGATATAGGCAGAAAATGGAGCGATTTCCCTCCAATAGACAACACCAATGGTTTTAGGAATAATTTCTGAGAAAAAGAGAATGCCAAAAGTGAGTATGATCGCGACATAAAATACAGCCCCAGAACCAAAAACAATCTCCGCCTGTGCGCCGACAGCGGCAGCACCTAAGGTATTTGCGACGGTATTAAGAATGAGAATGGAAGCGATTGATTTGTTAATACTTGTCTTTTGTGACTTCAGTAATGCGCCTACTTTAGGCCGCTTTTTTTCTATCATTGAAACATAAGACATGCTGACAGAGAGTAAAACTGATTCCATGATTGAACATAAAAAAGAGATCCCGATTGACAGGGAAAAATATAATACGAGTAATTCCATTAGGGTAGTTTTGCCTTTACCTGAATCCATTGGAGGATACAGAAGATAAGATATTAATTTTAGGTATTAGATACTGGAACATGCACGAAATAACTTCCTGAAGTGCTAACGCCGCGTTTTTATTTCAGATTAGATGCACTTTATGAGGCGCATCGTCACTCTACGCAACGAGTGAGCTCATCTAAACTGGGATAAAAAGATGGCTATGCCCTTCTTAGATGCAAGTTAGAGATCGAGAAGTTATTCCATACACGTTCTTAAGCGAAAGGAGTATATTTATAATACTAAGCAGAGTCACTCATTTAATTTCATAAACACCTCTAGTCACTGAACTTGACACAGTAATCATCAGATAAGATGAACGCTTAAATAGAATCGCTTATCGTTTATCGCATGAAAAAACAAGCATTACATTGTCTGGTTATTCGAGGTCACGTAGGTCGCTATCCTGCGTTGGTGCAGTCTTTAAGTAAATACTCTGACAGTATCAAAGTTGAGTTAATCAATAATGATGCACTCGCCGTTAAACAGGCACTAGATGAGAAAAAATATGGCTTGATCTTCTTATTCCAAGAAAGCGGGTTGGCAATCAATGCGCTGGCTGATATTACGCGTGAAAATGGCTCAGAATCAATCTTAGTTTCTTTAAATGATGATAAGCCTCAGTCTGTTTTATCAGCAAAAATAGGTTATACCGGCGTACAAGTTTGTAACCTTCACTATCAACCTTCAGGTTCTTTGTCTCAATTGTCACTTAAGTTTTTAGTTCAGTATGCCTTTTTAAAGACAGAATTTCGTAACTGTAAATCGTTGTTGCGTATATCAGAGCAGCGTTGTCATTGGCTGGTTGATTCTAGCTCAGAGGCGGTGGCTTATATTGGTAGTGATCTGCACTTATATGCCAATCAAACTTATGTTAATTTATTAGCCTATGATTCGCTGCATAGCTTAAAAATAACATCTGTTTCTGATTTGATCCTAGAAGATGAAAGAGAGGTGTTTTTTGACTTTATGCGCCAATATGAGAGCCGAACGGCGAAAGCATCTGCTTTAATTGTGACATTGCGCCCTCAAAAAGGTGAAGATTTTCGGGCCAGTATTCGGCTTATTCCGACGGTGTTTAGTGGCACACGCTGTTATCAGCTTTGGATTAGAAAACTAGGTTCAGGTAGATTGCCGCTCATGTTGAATCAAGAAAGACTCGGGTATGATGCTTCATCTTCAATTATGGCTGATGAAATGCAGGCTGAAGTTGAGTCTCCTTGGGATAATAGTCCTGCTTTTAAAGCAGCCAAGGACGTTGGTGAACCACGTATTCCTAAAATAGAGCATCCTGTCATGACCAAAAAAAATAGAAAAAAACAATCTAAACATGCGGCAAGATTTGCGGAAGCTACGCGCTCTGTTTCAACGAGAGAAAAAGTAATAAAGAACGAGGCCGTACTAAAGAAGCCTGCTATTTATACCAAGCTATTAAAAGAAGTCCTATTAAGTAGCGATGTATCTTTAAAACTATCAAAACTAGATAGTCTAAAAAATACGAGCACGTCAAAGCGTCAATATATCGCAGATCTAGATGTGTCAGAGCGAGAGTATAATAATGTAAGTGGCTTGTTGGATAAAAAATATCATGATGTATTCTGGGATCAAGCAATGATCTTGCTTTTATTCAAACACTTAAAACAAGTTGGCTCCGAAGGTATGAAATTATTGATCCCCTTAAGTGAGCCTGCATTAAACGATGATGCGTTTAAACACTGGGTTAAAGAAAGTGTTGCACGCTTAAAAGGCGATGTGTCTAACTGTGTTTTTCTCCTACCACTTTTTGCGACTACTATGAAGAATGAAAGCCTTGAAAGTGTTCGTGAGCAATTGGGCAATTATCCTTGTCAGGCTGGTATCGATAACTTTGTACTCAATAGGCAGACTAAAGGTATTTTGAAAGCAGTTCAGCCAGAATTTGTACGCTTTTCAAAAAAATGGGTTAACGGAAATGTTAAAAATAAAGAACAAGCATTAAAGTTAGCAAGCACTATTAAAGTACTTGAAAAGAATAATATTAAAGTGATTGCGCCTTATAATTCTGGTGAGCGAATGAGGCAACTTTTTGAAATGGCTGGCGCTTCCTTTTGTCAGAAACAGGCAGTTAGTTAAACGATAAAGCAATATACTATTAAATCATCTTCGTTAGTCGGTTCGCGGTGTGAAACGAATCATGATATAGGCTAATTTTGGTCGGCTCCCCATAAACCCCTTCGACCCATTACGTTGCTTATGAATAAGCGATCACGCGCCGACTAAATGCTGATTAACCCCCAACATTAAAATAATAATAAAATGCCAACAAAAAACTACAATATCGCCATTATTTCACGGGATAATACCATCTATGCATGGCAAAAAAATGTGTTAACACGCTTGCTAGCATTAGAAAATATAACGATCTCACTCCACTTATCTAACCCATCATCGATAGTCAAACCCTCTTTAGCGTTACGCTTTATCCACCATGTTGAACGATTTTTATATAACTGTCAGCCTGATTTTTTTATAGAAGTGCCCGTTGATACTTTATTAAAAAATGTAGAAAAAAAGAAGATGGCTGATACCGAAAAGGCTGATCTGAGTGAACTTGATTTTGCTATAAATTTATCAGAACAACCTTTGCCAGATGCGTTGCTGAAACAACCTAAGCTCGGTGTTTGGTCAATCTTTATGGGTGATAATGAAAAAGTAAGCTCGCAACTAACGGCGATCAATGATTTTATCTCCGAAAACGATGTGGTAACGATTGGTTTACAGCTTGAAACGCTGAAGGATGAAGCAAATATTACGTTACATAAATCCCAAGCAGCGATTGATATGGCATCGCTCTGTCGTACCGCCGAACAATGTTTGCATAAAAGTGCTCAGTTCATTCCGCAATATCTAGCGCAAATGCAACACGGTAAGGGAGTCACATTGTTAGAATTTGCACAGACTAAAGCGATTAAAAATAGCATTTCATTGACGGAATCCGCTAGCTTAATTTGGCAATCGGTAAAGCGCGTTGGCAAGAAAATGGATCATAAATATCGGGCTAAAGAGCAATGGGCTTTGATTTATGCCGATAGTGCGAGTAAGGCATCTTCTCAGACGGAGCATAATGCGAATCTAAATTTTGCTTCCTTTAAAACATTAACCCCACCACAAGATCGCTTTTGGGCGGATCCTTTTGTGGTGAGTAGAGATAATAAAAATTATATTTTTTTTGAGGAATTATTGTTTGAAAGGGATTTAGGGCATCTTTGTTGTATGGAGTTATACGCAGACGGCAGACATAGTGAGCCAGTAAAAATACTAGAAAAACCCTATCATTTATCTTACCCCTTTGTTTTTCAGTATAAAAATGAAGATTATATGATTCCTGAGTCGGGCGAGCAGGAATGTGTACAGCTTTATAAATGCACCGAGTTTCCCTATCAGTGGACATTTGAAAAAAACCTATTAGAAAATACGCAAGCTTATGACAGCACTGTTTTTGGGTATAATGGACGGTGGTGGTTATTCGCTTGCATTGCTGTTGATCGCAAGTCATCCAGCACAGAGGATTTACATCTCTTTTATGCGGACAGTCCAATAAGTGATCACTGGCAAGCGCATCCCATGAATCCAATCGTCTCTGATGCCGCAACAGCCCGTCCTGCTGGAAATATTTTTGAGCATAATAATAAAATTTATCGTCCATCACAAAATTGTGCACGATCTTATGGGGCAGGGTTAAACTTGTGTGAAATCACCCAATTAACAACAACAAATTATTCAGAAAAAGTAGTCAGTAAAATATTTCCTGATTGGGATAAGCGTTTAAAAGGACTGCATACTTTTAATGCCAATGACAATATTACTGTCAGTGATGTGATTATTGATCAGCGCTGAGTAAGTGCCATTAGTTCGTTCAAACTCTAACGTCATTCCCCTGTATTTTAAGCGAGAGGTTTACGCTAACTAGATTTTCGCTAAAACATACGAGAATGATGGGGAAAGAACGATTACACATAAAAATAAATATAAGTGAGAAAACATGCATATAGCACACGTTATAGAACCAATGGAACACGGCGTTTTTATCTGGGTCGTTGATATGGCAAATAAGTTAGTGGAAGCTGGCTATGAAGTCACTGTTTTACACTCCATCCGTGAATTAACGCCTAAAAAATGGCGAGAAATGTTTGATTCGCGTGTCAATCTTATTCATGTTCAAATGAGCCGTTCAATTGACCCTATCGTTGATACCAAAGCATTGTTTGGACTCTATCAACATTTAAAGCGCATTAATCCTGATGTTATTCATGGGCATTCATCAAAAAGTGGTTTTCTAGCGCGTGCAGCAGGCTTTTTGTTACGCAAAAATGATAAAGTGCTTTACACCTCTCATGCCATTCACTATCCATTGATTCGTCAGCCCATTAAGCGTCAGATCTATAAATTTTTAGAATCGGTAGGGTACTGGTTAGGCGGCACAATCGTCGCCTGCTCTAAAAAAGAATACGATATTATCCTCAAAGAAATAACGAAAGGAAAAACAGATCGACTCATTAGAATTAGCAATGGTATCGACACCGACCAAACTATTCCTAAAAACTATTCCATTCGGAATGAAAAGGTGAAAATTGGCGTATTGGGTCGTATATCAGAACAAAAAGCACCTTGGGAGTTTGCAACTATTGCCAAATCAATCAACGCTAAGCGCAATGATATTGAATTTATTTGGGTTGGGGGGGGCGAAGATAATGACGTTGCCACGTTAGAAAAAAGTGGTGTCAGGGTAACGGGCATGTTGAGCCGTGAAGATGCGTTAAAAGAAGTCTCTACGCTCGATATTTTCCTGCAAACTTCGCAGTACGAAGGACTTTCTTTAGCGCTATTAGAAGCCCAAGTTGCAGGCATTCCAGCGGTTGTAACGAATATCCCAGGAAATGACGAAGTAGTGCAACATCAACAAACAGGGTATGTAGGTAACAACACCGCCGAGTTGGAAAAATTTACGCAAGCATTGATAGATTCTCCAGCGTTAAGGCAAAAGATGGGGAAAGAAGCGATGCGTTACGCTAAAAAATATTTTTCTTTTGATGTTATGGGTGATATTTATAAACAGCGTTACCAGTGTATTGCAGAAAATACTGATAGAGCCGACTGTGCGGTTACTCCCGCATTAAAATAAGCGCACAAACTTACCCTTAAGTTTTATAATCACAACCTAGATAGGTCTCCTTTCTGCCTGAAATTTGCTAATATTAATGTTTTTTTCGCGCAAAGAAAAAGCTTTAGCATGGGAGACTTAGCTTAGAAAGGGAGCGATTGCAATGTTGATGGTCAGTGAGAGCGGTAGGGCAATATTAAAATAAGTCACCAATAATCAAGCGTTAATGAACGAAGAGATAACTGTTGATTCTATATTGAGCCTAACCGTTATTTTATCGATCTAAAAAAATGATTAAGCTATTTTATAGGGCATAAAACAGCGTTAAGAAATATACCTTTCTAAATAAGCTTGAAAATTAAGCTTGTCACCTATACTTTTACTTATGATAATCATAAAAATTCACCTTGATTTAAAAATACAGTAAAATAATCACATGAAAATACCAAAACGAATTCAACCGCTTGTCGATGATGGCTTAATAGATGATGTCACTAGTCGTTTAATGAGCGGTAAAGAGGCCGATATTTATGTTGTCGCTTGTGATGGCGAAGTCCGTTGTGCGAAAGTGTACAAAGAGGCTAGCAAGCGTAATTTTAAGAAATCAGTTCAATATACGGAAGGCCGTAAAGTAAAAAATAGCCGCCGGGCACGAGCCATGGAGAAAGGCTCTAAATTTGGTCGTCAAGAGCAAGAAAAACTTTGGCAAAATGCCGAGGTTGATGCGCTTTATTTACTCGCCAGCGTTGGTGTTCGCGTTCCTGAGCCTTTTGGCTGTATTGATGGCGTATTGTTAATGGAGTTAATGACCGATGGCGAAGGCGGTGTTGCGCCCCGTTTGTGTGATATTGCGATGACCAAAGAAGAGGCATTAGAAGATCACGAGATTGTGATACAAAATATCGTGCGGATGCTTTGTGCGGGTATTATACATGGTGATTTGTCGGAGTTTAATGTCTTGGTGGATCAATACGGCCCTGTGATTATTGACCTTCCTCAAGCAGTAAACGCCGCGTCTAATAATAATGCCAAAGCGATGCTAGCGCGTGATGTGGATAATATGCGTCGTTACTTTGGTGAGTTTGCACCTTCTTTACGTAATAGCAATTATGCGAAAGAAATGTGGGCGCTATACGAGAACGGAGAACTTAAGCCTGATACTGTGCTAACAGGTGAGTATACTGAATCGACTCAGGCTGCTAATGTTGACTCCGTGATGGTTCAAATTCAAGCCGCACGAGAAGAAGAAGAGATGCGGCAAGAACGCTTAAAAGAAAACTCAACGGAGTAAGGCACTTCAAAGAAATAAATCGATTCGTAG
>JAGLDQ010000173.1 GCA_023145535.1 Cocleimonas sp.
CCACGAGCAATGAGATGTTTCTAGAATTTTAGGGTAGCGGCGGTGGGTTAGCTGACTATTTGCCCTCATGCCTTCAATCGCACCGAGACAACCTTATTCTTGTTATTTCAGCGCAAGCCACACCTTGCTATTTCCCATTAAGATTAGGATAATTACATCCTTTCTTAAATAAATGGAATTTCATTATGAATCTCATTCGCCCTTTTCGTGGTCTACGTCCTGCTGCTGGCCGTGGTGTTGATGTTGTTGCCCCTCCTTATGATGTTCTTAATACGCAAGAAGCGATTGAACGGGCTGATGGTCGCCCGTGGAGTTTTCTGCATATATCACGTCCTGAAATTGACTTGCCTGAAGGAACAGACCCCTATGACACGTCTGTTTATATAAAAGCGCGTGAAAATTTAGATAAAATGGTCGATGCCGGTGTTTTGGTTAAAGATGATAAAGCGAGTTATTATGCCTATCGTCTCATTATGAATGGTCATGAGCAGGTTGGTCTAGTTGCCGCCGCTTCTGTTGCAGAATATGATACGAATCGTGTTCGTAAGCATGAATTTACGCGTCCAATGAAAGAAGATGACCGAGTACGTCAAATTGATGCGGTTAATGGTCAAACAGGGCCTGTTCTATTAGCTTATCCTGATACGCCTGTGGTTGATGAAATATTGGCGGCGGCAATTACAGGTGATCCCGATATGCAAACCACGGCTGATGATGGCGTTGATCATTCGCTTTGGGTTATTTCTGATGACACGGTTATTCAACAACTCACCGATGCATTTGATGCCATGAAGGCGATTTATATTGCGGATGGACACCATCGCTCAGCCTCCGCTTCACGCATCTGTGCAACCCGTAAAAAAGTGAATGCAGAACATACAGGTAATGAGCCTTATAATCATTTTCTCTCTGTCATCTTCCCACATCATCAAATGAAAATATTTGATTATAACCGTGTGGTTAAAGACTTGAACGGTTTGAGTGAAGCCGATTTATTAGAAAAAATAGCAGAAAAATTTACCATTAGCGTGAGTGATTTTGCCTATAAGCCAACGCAAGCGGCTGAATATGGTCTGTATTTAGGGGGTCAATGGTACAAATTACAATTACAAACGGATCTTATCCCGCAAGATGACCCTGTGGCACGCTTAGATGTGAGCTTATTAGCGGATAATTTAATAGCGCCTTTATTAGGGGTGGCGGATCAAAGAACGGATACGCGTATTGATTTTGTAGGAGGGATTCGTGGTTTGAAAGGGTTGGAAAAGCGTGTGGATAGTGGTGAAATGGCAATAGCTTTTTCTCTTTATGCAACCACAATGGAAGACCTCATGTCAGTTGCGGACGCTAATGAAGTTATGCCACCTAAGTCAACATGGTTTGAGCCGAAGCTGGCTGATGGTCTTGTTTCGCATATGTTAGATTAATTTGTTAATGAATCCTCGCCGTATTTAGCGGGGATTTTTCAAATTCAGCATCTTGAAAAATATGGCAGTGAGCGATCTGCGCTAATATTTAAGTGCTTTACTCAACAAGCATTTTTTCTTTATCCAAAAACGCCCCAATAATCTCCAAATGATTAAATGCATAATCAAATGTTTCAATGTCACCTTGCGTAATCCATTTTAAATCAGCGACTTCATCTGGTTCACAATAGTCTGTTGATAACTCCGCTAATTCATCCGCTTTATACACCAAAGCAAAATGATGCGAAATATTCTGTTTGGCATTTTTTCGGCCACTAATAGAGGATGATATTTTCCATGGATGATGCATATGGCTGCGAATAATCACCCCCGTATCTTGCTGTATTGATCTAATATCCAGCCCTGTTTCCTCAAATACTTCGCGTTCTGCGGCTTCACTTAATGTCTCATTCCAGTCTAAATATCCACAAGGGAGGTTCCACTTTCCGACCTCATCAGGGCATCCATCGCCCCGTTTTCCTAGGAGTAGGTAAGGCGTGTTTTCAATAAAACACCAAACCGTAATAACGACGGCACAGGCTCTTGAATGCCAGATAATACGTTCGTCTGGCAAGATGATTCTTTCATTCTCTTTATTATTGAATTTCATTTTATAACACATAGGGGTAGGTAAAATTTGGTCACAACAATAGCATGAAAACACTGAATATTTTTAAAATCACTACTATGATTAATAACATATTTAATTATATTAAAGGAAGAAGTTAATATGAGTATGATGGGAATGCTAGGGAAAGTTGCTATGGGTATTTTAGTCGCTAAAGGAGTGGGGAAAATTATGGGCGGTGGCTCATCCTCAAAGAGTGGTAGTTTACTGGATGGTCTTGGTGGACTATTGGGTAGCGGGGCTAATGGTGCGGGTGCAAATGGAGGTCTTGGTGGTTTACTAGGCTCACTTGCAGGGGAACAGCAAACCTCAGAAAAGGAAAACAGCAAAGATTTTGCGAGTCTATTTAATGATGCTATACAAGGTAAGGATTCTGAACCAACAGCAGAGCAGAACCAACAGGCAGAAGTTTTATTCAATGCAATGGTGAGTGCTGCAAAGGCAGATGGCAGTATTGATGCTGATGAACAGACAAAAATAGTGGAGCAACTTAAAAATGTTTCAGAAGAAGAAACGGAGATGGTGCGTGAAGCGGTACAAGCACCTTTAGATTTGCAAGGATTGATTGATAGCGTTCCTAGCGGCATGGAAGAGCA
>JAGLDQ010000174.1 GCA_023145535.1 Cocleimonas sp.
GGCATCAAAAACTGGATCTTGAAAGCGTGGGCGTTGCGAATAATCAACTTGATTTAGAGGCGGTGCAATTAGTCATTAAGCATAATGCGGAAGAGCTGATTGATAGCGATGCTAATCTGCGCTATGACTACACAAAAGACAATCCTAAGCCACGCATTAGCCTAGAAGTACGCTGTAACCCTGATAAAGCCAAAGAAGATGTTGCGCTTTATTGTGCCTTATTATTGTTTGACGCAGCAGATGCTTCTGTGGCCTCATTACTGGGTAATGAAGCTAAACTGTTGCCGCCTAATACGTGTAGCATTCACTTTAAAGAAGGAAATGACTTTCCTGTTCAAGTTAAACCAGAGCTTTTTAATAGTGGTATTTGTGAAACCGAAGATTTTCTTAAATTAATTGTGAGTGATAAACCGTTTGATGCCAAATTATTAACACAAGAAGGACTGGAAATCTTTAAAGCGGGCAATAAAAATATCCCTAATGGCCTCAATCGAGGGGCTAATAATTTACTGAATCTATTAGAGCAAGAGCTTAGTTTTGCCCATACGCGCAGTTTTGATCTACATGAATCGCCTGTTATTCCGCTATGGTTTACTAAAACGGTGAAAATAATTACCACACGCTCACCAGAAGCGGTTGATATAACGCCTAAAACCGCCACACCTATTACCACGGGTGTGCGTATTGAACCGCATCCTGCTTTCAGTGCCCGTGTTAGCATCGGCACATTCGAAGATGCCACTCGCTCGTTAGATGCAACACAGCAAAATACGAATATTATCCCGCCTATCTTTCGTGATGATGCGGTGACGCCGCCTTTTTCATTCTCCACGTCGCGAAGTGTCACTAGCGACCTCAATATGCTTACACTGCATATTGATAGCACTAAAAATGCGGCATCAGGGGGTGTTGATAGCGTGACGGCAGAGCATCCGTTAGTGATTAAGGTCGTTGATCAGCCATTGAAGAAAAATGAAACGATTCTCGCCTATAGTTATGATGGTGAATGTTATTTGCCATTAGGCTGTTCAAATACAAGTCGAGATGCAACGAGAATCATTATAGAGCGTCTACCTGATGTCATCGCAGGAACGGATGGTGATGAAGCGGATAGAGGCTTATTTGGCTCAATTAAAATAATGTTTCAGAAAATATTGCATGATAAATTTGGCTTTTTCCAAGATCCAACACGGCTTGCACTGCCTTTGTTTAATAAGCGTGAAGACTCTTTTAAAGTCAACGATTATGATGATGATATTGATACATTGACAGAAGTGGTTGAGGGGGCGGATAAAATTTTGCTCATACTTCACGGCATTATTGGTAATACCGAATCAATGGCTGGTTTTTCTCAGCAAATATTATCGGATGAACAATCAATTGCCGCACATTATGACTGTGTTCTTACCTTTGATTATGAAAATCTCAATGCGCCGATTCAGAAAACCGCTGAAATCCTTAAACAAAAATTGGCCGCGATAGGATTAGATAATCAGCATAAAAAGCAACTGGATCTGGTGGCGCATTCAATGGGTGGATTAGTCTCACGTTGTTTTATTGAGTTTAATCAGGGCAATGAAATTGTGAATAAACTGGTGATGCTCGGTACTCCTAACGGCGGGTCACAAATTGCGCAGACGGTTAGCACTGGCCTACACTCCTTTAGTGACTGGGCAAACAACACCTTAGCGGCGATTATTAATGGTTATATTACCAACGGTTTAGGTGCATTTGCTGTTTCTGGACTGGTGAAGCTACTTAAAGTTGGCAGTAAAACACTAGGACAAATGAACCCAGACTCCGACTTGCTTACTTTGTTAGAAAAATCCAAACAGACCAAGGTTCCTTATTACATCATCGCAGGCAATACTGATTTTTTAGTGAATAATCCTGAGAATGATATTGGGGCTAAATTTATGCAACGTATGACTAAAAAACTCAAGCTAATGAGTTATGAACAGCTCACTAAGTGGCTTTATAAAGCGCCTAATGATATTGCTGCAACCGTTGAGAGTATGCAGCACTTACCTAAAAACTGGTCGTCTAATACGCAAACTGAAATAGTTGCTTGTAGTCATTTATCTTATTTTGAGAATGATCAAGTGCTAAAAATATTGCAGAGCACTCTCTTCAGAAAATGATCAATAAGTGGTTGTTAAAATATGCAATTAGGCAGTATTTTATGATTAGGTATTAAGCATAAAATACTAGATTTAGGCGAGTTATTCATTTTATTGCTCTATACTGTTAAGCGGATGATGGAGAAAATAACGATGGATAGGAAGCCATAATGCATAGAGTTAATAGTTTAATAACAAAGAGTTTTGCCGCTATATTGATGATTGTTTTCCCTGTGGTCATTTATGCGCAACCTCTGTTTCAAATTACCAAAGTGAAAAGCTGGGATACTTTAAATCTTCGCTCTTCTCCTGGCGTTAAAAGCAGTGTCGTTGTGAAAATACCCGCTAATGGACATTCCATTTCATTAGTAGGAAACCAGGTTACCGTTGATAAAACTGTCTGGGTGGAAATTAATTGGCAAGGGAAGCGAGGGTGGGTTAGTCAATATTTCATCCAGCCAATGTTGCTTAAATCACAGCGAGCATCCGCTCCTGAGCAAGAACCTAAACAACAGTCCGCTCCCAAAAAGCCTGTTTCAATGGTTGTGGATAAAGGCGTGGGGCGTAATCAGTGGATACTCCGATGTGGAAACAAAAGCCCATTTTGGAGAGTTGATGTTTATCCTAAAGCATTGAAACTATTTACTGGGCGATATAAATCATTAGTCCCCATTAATTATAAAAAACAAGATAAAAATAAATGGAACGTCGCTAAAAAAACGCACTTAAAAGGGGCTACCTCTAAAGATAGGATTGATTTAACGATTCGTTATAGTTATGCGCGTTGTTATGACACGGTCGCTAAGAAAAAAGTGCCTTATGCCGCCGTCGTTAAACACAATGGTTCTGAAATGAAAGGTTGTTGTATGGCGATGAAAATTAATTAGCCTCGCATGTTAACTCTCTTATCGGTTGGATGAGGTGTGATAGGATACCACTATCATTGACTGAAAAGGATCGTTATGCACACAGTTCTCGTTACAGGCTGCTCTAGTGGTATTGGTTATTGCGTTGCCAAGGGGTTAAAAGCGCGTGGTTATAATGTTTACGTCACCGCGCGCAAACAGGAGGATATTGATCGTTTAATATCAGAAGGTTTCAAGTGTTTGAAACTCGATTATGCGGACTCCGAAAGCGTGCAAGATTTGGCAAATGAATTGATGCTCTTAATTGGCTGTGAATTATACGCCGTATTTCATAATGGCGCTTATGGTCAAGCGGGGGCGGTTGAAGATTTAAGCCGTGAGACAATGGAAAAACAGTTTGCAGTGAATGTGTTTGGCTGGATGGAGCTGAATAATCGTCTTATTACGATGATGCGGCAAAATAATCGTGGGCGAATTATTTTTAATAGTTCGGTATTAGGCATTGTTTCACTGCCTTTTCGTGGTGCGTATAATGCTAGCAAATATGCGATTGAGGGCTTTGCCGATACGCTGCGTTTAGAGTTAAGGGAGACAGGCATTAAAATATCATTAATAGAGCCTGGCCCTATTGAAAGTAAGTTTCGCGCCAATAGCCTGATTGCGCTAAAAGAAAATATTGATATGGAAGGTAGTGTGCATCGTGACTTATATAAAAAAAATGTGGCACGATTAGAGAAAGAAGGGGCAGTCGTTCCTTTTACTTTGCCTGCTGAAGCGGTGCTAAAAAAGGTTATTCATGCGCTAGAAAGTCCTAATCCAAAAGCCCGTTACTATGTCACTTTTCCTACTTATCTATTGGGTACATTAAAGCGTTTATTACCAACAAAATGGCTTGATAAAGCCTTAAGCAAGGTGGGTGAATGAGTTATTTAGAACGTGTGCAAGCCTGTCATGGGTTTGAGCGTAGTGACTATGTGGACTTTGTGATTGGTGATGAAGTGATGGGGCTAACGCGGCCTCAGTTTGCTGAGCAGTTATTGCGCTGGGATGATGTTTTCCAGCTTGATCATCATCAGTTACGGTTGAATTCTGATCTAACTACCATTGAGCAACGTACCCAAGCTATAGATCCTATTATGCGTCAATTGCATCAAGAAGGCGTGATTCCATCATGGGTTGAAGAATCCTATGCGGTATCGCACCAGTTTGATGAAAAACCACGAATGGTGGTGGAGCGCGCCGCCGCCTCTTATTTAGGGGTTCGTAGCTATGGCGTTCATATCAATGGATTAGTGCAGAAAGCCGACGGTATTTATAATTGGGTTGCGGTACGGGCTAGAGACAAACCCTTTTGGCCAGGAAAGTATGATCAGATGGTCGCTGGGGGGCAGGGTATTGGTATTAGCTTAATGGAAAACGTCATTAAAGAATCAGCCGAAGAAGCCAATATTACTGAAGCACTTGCCAGCAAAGCGCAACAGCGGACTACGTTGCATTATTGCACCGCATCAAAGCGAGGGATTAGTATGGATACCTTGTTTAATTATGATCTCTGGTTGCCGGAGAGTTTTACTCCTGTAAATACCGATGGTGAAGTGGACGAATTTATGCTTATGCCATTGGCGCAAATGGCTGAGATGATAGATACCGCTGATCAGTTTAAATCAAATTGTAATCTTGTCAATATTGACCTCCTGATACGCTCTGGTGTTATTACCGAGTCGCATCCTGA
>JAGLDQ010000175.1 GCA_023145535.1 Cocleimonas sp.
GGTGCGATTTCTATTGCGCGCCGTTTGCAAGACCCCTTGGCTGAGTTAGTTAAAATTGAAGCCAAAGCAATAGGGGTAGGACAATATCAACATGATGTCAGCCAAGTACAGCTCGCAAAAAACCTTGATGCCGTCGTAGAAGACTGTGTTAATAGCGTAGGTGTTGAAGTCAATACAGCTTCAGCCGCGCTATTACGCCGTGTTGCGGGCTTAAATCAAACCATCGCGGATAATATTGTGGCGCTCCGAGATGAAAAAGGACGCTTTAGTAATCGCAAAGAACTAAAAAAAGTGGCACGCCTTGGGCCAAAAGCATTTGAACAAGCCGCCGGTTTTTTGCGTATTCATGAAGGGGATAATCCACTCGATGCATCCGCCGTACACCCTGAATCTTATAGCATCGTCAGCAAAATAGCGGCGGCTAATGACAGTGATATTGGTAAATTAATTGGCGATAGTCGGACTTTAAAAAGCCTCAACCCCGCTGATTACACTAATGAAACATTCGGACTCCCCACCATCGTCGATATTATTCGTGAATTAGATAAACCCGGACGTGATCCTCGCCCTGCTTTTAAAACCGCCAGCTTTAAAGACGGGATTGAAAAAATATCGGATCTCAAAGAAAGCATGATATTAGAAGGCACGGTGACTAATGTGACTAATTTTGGTGCTTTTGTGGATATCGGTGTGCATCAGGATGGATTAGTGCATATCTCCGCATTAGCGGACAGTTTTGTTAAAGATCCCCATGATGTCGTTAAGGCAGGTGATATTGTCAAAGTAAAAGTCATGGATATTGACCCAGCGCGCAAACGTATTGCACTGACGATGCGCTTGAATGATAGCGTTGAGCAAAAAGAAAAAGCACCACAAAAAAAACTGGTGCAACGCACATCACAAAAACATTCATCCCGCTCACAAAAGAGCGCCCCCACGAATAACGCCTTTGCAGCGGCCTTTGCTAAAGCACAGGGAAAACAATGATAAAGCATGCAAGTATAAAACTGCTGGTTACAGGCGGTACACTGGATAAAGGGTATAATGAACTCAATGGTGAGCTGGTGTTTACGCAGACTCGTCTTCCTGAGATGTTGCAACAAAGTCGCTGTTATAAGGATATTTCTATCCACACCGTATTGCTCAAAGATAGTTTGGCGATGAATGAGTCGGATAGAGATGAAATATTACGTGCTTGTCAGGCGAGCAAAGAATCTCAACTGATTATTACTCATGGAACGGATACGATGACGCGCACAGCAGAGCATTTGGCCGCGCAAATAAAAGATAAAACCATTGTGCTATTGGGTGCTATGATTCCTTACGAGTTTAAAAAATCTGATAGTTTATTTAATTTAGGCACCGCCATCGCCGCCGTTCAATGTTTGCCTGCGGGGGTTTATATCACCATGAATGGCAATATTTTTAATTGGGATCATGTTACTAAAAATAAGCAAAAAGGGGTGTTTGAATCTAATTAATCCCCTTAAGGAGTTGCATATCAATACCGCACAGCAAACAATCCGCAAAGACCTTGAAATACAAGGGTTTAGCATTCTGCAACGTAAAGATGATAGTAACGCCTTATGGCAAGAAAATATTCAACCCTTTCCCGCGCCGTTAAGTGATTTTAAGCAGAGTTGGCATGATTTAGTCGCGGATGACTTTTTAAATGACGGCGGTCATTATCGTTATAGACGCTACGCCGTACTGACATGGCAGGCGGATACGGAAAATCATCAAGATCAATTAACCTTACTCCCCCAAGAGCCACATTATCAAAGCACTTATCGCAATGCCATGAATGGCGGTATTTATCGTACCTTTGCGCCTTTCAAAAAAAGCACGCTTGATAACCCGATACTAAAGCATATTATCCATTGGGTCGCACAGAGTATTAGTTTCAATCAAGAAAAAGACTGGCGCATACAAGCACATCAATTTCGCATTGAAGCCAATGATAAAGAAGTAGGAAAACCAACGCCTGAAGGAATACACCGCGATGGGGCTGATTTTATTCTTATTATGCTGATACAACGCGACAATATCAGGGGGGGCGTGAGTCACATCTATGATGCTGATAAAAAGCTTCAGTTTGGTGCGGTCTTAGAGGAACTAGGTGATGCGGTGTTACTGGATGACGGCAAGGTTTGGCATGGTGTGAGTGAGGTTTATGCCTTAGATGAAACCAAATCGGGGTATCGAGACGTATTAGTCTTAACGTTTCATAAGCATGTGTTGGGCTAATTAGTCTCAGCCGATGAAATCTAATCAAGCAATCAAACACGGTGGCAATCTGCATCAAGCGGCCAAGCTTTATCCTATTCCCTTAAAAAACTGGATGGACTTATCAACAGGGATCAATCCTCGGCCTTGGCAACCGCCAGACATTCCTACAGCTATCTGGCAACGCTTGCCAGAAACGGAGGATGACTTACTTCCAGTCGCACAACAGTACTATGGTTGTGACACCATTTTACCCATTGCTGGCTCTCAATTTGCGATTCAATCCTTGCCTTATTGTCGTCAGCGTTCACGTATTGGCATTGTTAGCCCTTGCTACGCTGAACATGTTTATTGGTGGGAACGAGCAGGGCATCGTGTCGTTATGATTAAACCCGATGAAATTGATCGTTGGATACATGGTTTAGATGTATTGTTGCTAATCAATCCAAATAACCCTGATACGACCCAGTACAGTACAAATGATTTACGGCGCTGGCATCACCAGTTAGCAAAAAATAAAGGTTGGTTAATTGTCGATGAAGCATTTATTGATAGCACGCCACAAGCAAGTCTTTTAACATCCTTTAAAAAAATGCCCGAAGGACTCATTGTGCTGCGCTCAATTGGAAAATTTTTTGGATTAGCTGGCATACGGCTCGGTTTTATCGCGGCTGAAACCAATCTATTAGCACAAATCGCACAACGACAGGGGCCTTGGGCAGTATCCCACCCAGCGCGCTGGCTAGGAACATTGGCGCTTGCCGATCAGCAATGGCAGCAACAAACACGTAAATTTTTAGTCAACCAAAGTGAATCCCTACAAAATATAGTGTCATCATTTTTTAAAAATACGCGTAAAACACATTATTTTTGCTACTTTCAACACCCCAATGCAAAACACATTAAGCATCAATTAGCACAGCAAGGAATCTGGATTCGTCGCTTTGATGAACCTTCCTCTGTTCGTCTGGGATTACCTACCAGTGATGCTGAATTACACCAATTGAATGAAACTTTATCTCTATTTTTCTCCTCTATTCGCTAGTCAATTATCAATAATTAA
>JAGLDQ010000176.1 GCA_023145535.1 Cocleimonas sp.
GATAACATGCCATTAACCACGATCAACTGTTCTTCGTTACGATCAAAATTGGTGTTAAAAAAATCATTTTCGATATTATTTTGAAAGAATTTATGCAATGGCCCCTTTTCTCGCCATTTGAAGTTGGGTGAGACTTTTACCTTTATTCTATTATGTGGTAATAGATCAATAATTTTCATGCGATCAAGTCGCGCTAGTATTTGAATACATTGCGGCTCACTAATGCGGTAGTTTTGCAATATATCCTCAAGTGTCCAGCTGTGAATCACACAGACGGTGACTAATAACATTTCCACATCGGCAACGAGCGCCTTTTCATCGGCCTCACTTAACTCGCTAATTTGCTGAGACTCATTGCTTGCCTGTTTGATTAGCTCTGAAATTTCCATTTCCATCATCTGACAGATTGCATCTAAACGCTGCAAGGTAATCGCTTTCTGTGCAAACATGCGTTTGATACTTGCCTCTGATAATTGCAAATGCTGTGCGACATCCGCATAGGTTTTGCCATGGAGTTTTAGGGTTTTTTTTAAGGTGCTTATGATGAGTGCGGTTTGTGCCATAGCGTTAATTTTGTAAACTGAAGGAGATCGCTTGTTTAGAAACGCACGTTTCTGACTATCTTTACCCTTTTTTTAGGAAGAGTTTAGCGTTTTACTACGACCAGTAACTAACAATATCGTACCCTGACTATTATTTCTATTGCATTCGCAGATAAGCATTGCTAAGTTATAAAGCATATAGGCTACACTGATCGATCATGATTTAACCTCGGTGTTGATAACGAAAACGACCTATTAACTCAACTGGTTAGCCGTAAGCAGGTTGTGTATAACGTCTTTACAATAAGACAGCACACTGAACACAGGGTTCTTCCCACAAAATTCTCTCTAGGAAATGCAATATGTCACTATTTTATCGACTGATAATATTACTAGCGTTGTCATCGTTAGCCGGCGCTGCAATGGCAGATAGTGCTCAGCGCAAGCCTTCGCAAGAAACTCAGCTTAAACATTTTAATACCTATGCTTATATGGGCGTTAGGGTCGATTTATTACCCAAGGCAATGCTGGCGCAATTACCTGAAGATGTTTTAGTCGGGCAAGGTATTATGGTTAGCGGTTTTGGAAAAAAATCTCCCGCCGAGCAACAGGGACTAAAGCGGTTTGATGTGTTACTCACTTATGATCGCCATGCGTTAATGCACCCTAAAAAATTCATTACGCTCATTAGAAATGATAAGCCTCGTCGGGTGGTTCAATTAAAACTAGTACGCCAAGGCAAGATAATGATACTTCCTGTCACGCTTACTGCACAGAAACACCCCCTGAATGAGGATCAGTTGGATTATCAATATAATCTGCAAACTCAGGGTTATGATGGGATGAAAGTCAAACAGTTTGCCAAAGATGACTTTAAGGCATCTATTCGTTATCTCGCTGCTGATGGTGTCGTTCGTAGTCGTACTTTTGCGGGTACTTACAAAAAAATTCAGCGTGATATTTATGCGGCAAGTGATCTATCAATGATGGCTAAGCAGCATTTAATGCAAGCGATTACTAAGCGCAAGAAAAATGAAGATGGCTGGTTTGGCGATATAATGCCGTTTACGGATGGCGATTTTTTTAACTTCTAAAAAATTAATAGTCGCCTCGCTCACTGATGACACACTTCATTCCCCCCTAACCTACCGAGGCAGGGCAATGAAGGACAACTATTCTACCTAAAACTAATAACATCACTATGAAAACTATTTTTTTACCACTTCTTAGCGCGATTTTTGTCAGCGCTCCGCTTATGCTAATGGCTAAGGATGATAATTGGAGCTATACGGGTCATAGCGCCCCTCAACATTGGGCAAGTCTCTCGCCTGATTATATATTGTGTAATGGCAAGAATCAGTCACCTGTTAATATTTCTCCAAGTGAAGCCCGTCATTCCACTAAAAGAGGGTTAAAGTTTAATTATGGCCGACTTGAGCCCATTGTAATTAGCAATACTGGTAAGCAATTGCAGATTGATGTGACCAGTGGAGCAGGGATTAATATTGATGGCATTGATTTTGAATTAAAGCATCTGAGTTTCCATACACCGAGTGAACATACTTATAATAATCAACCTTTTCCTATGGAGATTCAGTTTGCGCATCAGAGCAAGGATGGACAACTTGCCTATGTTTCTTTAATGGTTGCGATGGGAAAGTCGGATAGAACACTGAAGAAACTACAACAGCAATTGCCAATGAAGGCGGGCAAATCAAAGCCATTAGCCCCTAATGCATTACGCAATTTTGAAAAAAAGAAAAAAGTGACCCATTACTATCGCTATAGTGGCTCACTGACTTATCCTCCCTGTAATGAGGGGGTGCGCTGGTTTATTATGAATCAACCACTGACAATATCGACAATGCATTTGCAACAATTTAGACAAGCAATTAAACAGAATAATAATCGACCACTTCAAGCGCTCAACGCTAGAGTTATCTTGAAGTAATTGTTCAATCAAGGAGGATGAAAATGAAAAATTCAGTAACATTAGTGTTGGCAATTAGTACGTTAATCATGGCAACGGCACAGGCAGAGCAGACGGGTTTTATTACTCCAGAACAATCCGCCAGCCTGTTTAAAAAACAACAAGCGAGCAATACAAATCAACCCAATAGTGTGATGCCTGCGTCGAGCAAGGAGACACCCATAACGGGCGTAAAAATAGGTTATCTTGGGATGGGTTTTGACCGAGTGCCGCTATCAATAAGAGCGCACTTACCGACTAACATTGGTCAGCAGCAAGGTCTGATCGTTACGCGCTTTGCCGATAATTCACCCGCCGCAGATGATGGATTAAAAGTACACGATGTCTTATTAAACTATGATGGACAGCCTATTGGGGATCCTGGCGTTTTTATTCAAGTCATTAGAATGGACAAGCCTGGTCGGAAGGTGAAGTTTACCCTGCTACGTCAAGGACAGATTTTAACCGTTCCTGTCAC
>JAGLDQ010000177.1 GCA_023145535.1 Cocleimonas sp.
TGCCAAGCATGGAATGCTTTTACAGAAACGTCTGAACTTATACAGACCTTATGTTCTAGAAAATGGGCGGCCTTAGAGTGAAAAAATTATTAGGATTGGTATTACCTATTTTTCTTCCTCCCGCCAAAATACCTTAGGTATCAAGGTAGTAATATCAACATTTCCACCAGCCGTCGTGTCATCAACAAAGGGCTTATTGAGCTTGCCAATACGCATAGTGATACTTTGATGGCAATCATCCTTAGTGCATTTTGTACCAGTTGAAGGTTTAACGTTGCCAAATATAATTTGTGGCGTAGCAACAATTTCATCGGTCGATACGGGGGTCGAAGGTTTTTTACCACTACCAAAATCAATCACAGCATCGCCCCTTAAAAGACCTAAAACATAAGCTCTCGATTGGAAGTTTGTGACCGTATCACAGCTTCCTTCTTCCATTGCTTTCGGTGCTGTTTTACCAAAACTGGTAAAGCTGACACGGTTCATAAAGGTGGTCGCCGTTGCGAGCACTTTTTCATGATTTATTGCGGTAAGGTCTCGATACCAACCATAATAATCATTGGCTAACAGTTTTTTTGTCTTATCAATCGGTGCTTTGATGGGGGTTGCTGAGCCTGTTTCTGTAATGGTTTTAAAATTAGAATCAGGTGTACGCAATACATATTGATCCCTCAAGACATAAAAACGGTCGACAATACTTTCATTTAATGGGTGGGCGCGATAACCACTGCCGATGGCGACTGTTAGTAAAAACTTGCCACCATGTCTGAAAAAGGCAACATCAGGCTCATAGAAGAATTTACGTAAATCGCTGCCCGTATTATCACCTAACTCTGCAAATTTAGTGACTTTGGCTTTAGATAAATCATGCATTGAAGGTGTTGCAGAAAAATTGCCGGCATTGAGGTCAACTCGCCAGATATTGCCTCCCATATCGCCAAAGTAAAGACGATCAACAGAGCCATTGCGATCCATATCCAATGCTCGAATATTGCCGGGTATGGCGTATTTCATATCGTTGTGATTTGCTTTCCATAGTATGTTAGTCGTGCCATTACTATTTCCCACAGCATCAACAATAAACACGGTTGTGCCACTATTTGATGTAGTAGCGGTTGAGCGTAGGCTTTTATCGGCTTCGTCAATACGGGTGTTATAACCGCCCCCAAAGATTAAAACAGGTTTTAGCTTTGAATCAGCAGGGTCGCCGCCATAGCGTAGCTGAGTCAGTACAGGAGTTGACCATGTTTGACCTAGCTCGCTAAAGCCCGTCATGGATGAATCAATCCGCCATAAGAGCTTAGGGTCAGAATCTGGATTAGAAACATCGAGTGCATAGTAAGCTTTTCCGCCACGACGTAGACCGAAGAATAAAATAACTTTTTCACCAGTATCCCACTGGCCATTATGGTTAGGGTCACTCATCCATGTGGTTATCTCGCCATCCACACCCGATAGATGGGCATCGGTGCTGTCATTTCTATATTGAACATCAATATTTTTTAGTAGCATTTTAGGCATAAAGGCAAATTTCTCAATGCCATTATCATCAAAGGCATGTAGGAATCCTTCATTAGTGCCTACAAAAATTCGTTTTTTAGCCCCATAAGTCACAACAACAGGTTTGCTATGAACAATATCGCCCATATGCTTGCGTGCTGTTGTGCCATCTTTTTCATAACCTTGGATAAAGTTTAATAAAGCATCCTGTACCTCATCCTCCATAAGCTCATCGCCTAGCAATGTTTTTGTGGCACTGCTTTTGTTAAGCGTTTGCAATGTTAAACCGGATGAGGTATCTGTGAGTAAGTTACGATTAGCAGGGTCTAATAAGCTGGCAGCCCCCCCCCCTTTAATTGCATCGTCGGGGATGCTAGTTGCCCATTCATCCTGTGCATCAGGGCGCAATGTTCCCTTGTGATCGGTTGCTGCTGTATTGCTTTTATCGGCAATCGTATGATTGAGCAATTTGAATTTTTTAAGATTACCATTCCAACGGGGTTTACGGTTGGAAGCGAACATGGGTAGATAAACAGCACTGCTATGTTCGAGCAAACGAGAGGGGTCTACGGAGAAGGAAGGTGTTGTAAATAAGCGAGCCTTCTTAGTGGTTCCTAGTAATGCATTTTTAAAGGAATCGGTGAGTGTATTTAGATCATCTGCGCTATAAAATTCCCCCCCACCTTTTGTAGCTAGTAATTTTAAATACGCACTTGCAGCAGGGTTACTATTTAAGGCAAAGCCAATCGTGGTTGTTTCAATAGTTTGTTTGCCATCTAGAGTAGATTGATCTTCATTATGCAAATATTTAACCAGCTCAACACCACAACGACCATAGTATTCGAGATCCTTTGTGGATGAGTCTCCCTTATTTTGACAAGAATTGCTATATCCAGCGGGAATCATTCCATTGACGTTATTAGCGCTATGATTTTCGGTAGGTTCGCCATCTGACAGTAAAATATAACGACTACTTTGGCATTCGTTTTTTATGGGGGAGATATAGGTAGGCGTTCCTGTGACAACCGTTTCACTATATTGGTAACAGTCATTAGGGTCTTCATGAGTACAGTCTTTGCCTGCATTATAAGGCGCTTGGCATCTATAATAATTATTTGGGGTACAGGTAGTTTCTGGTTCTTTACAGTTATTCAATTCATCGTACTGATTTTTAGGACAGGTTGTAGAACAGCTTTCACTCGTGTGGTAGTAACAATCAAACCATGTTGGATGCTTTGCCTGACATTCTGCAAGCGTGTCACCCGAATCACAGTTGACCGTATCAGTGCCTGCTGAATAGTCGGTGCAAACCTTAGTAATACTGTGACACTCAGGGTCATAACATTCTGTTCTTGGGCAAATTTCTTTTGGTGGGAGTGTTTCTAATTTTAATTCACCTACATAGCTTGATGGATGCGCTGAATGTCGATCTGTTGCCAAATATTTTCCAAAGTCAACATCCTTACCCTTAAAATAGAGGGTGGCCTCATAGAGTGAATCTACAATTGGCGTGTTTCCTTCTGCTTCCCAGACGCTTGATGCAATTTGAATAAATTCTTTCGTATTTATTTCCTCAGTGGTTGCCTTGTTTGGTTTAGTTCTCGTTTTTGTCTTAGTGAAAGATTCGGCAAATGTTTTTTCAAGCCAATCATCTTTCTTTCCCGCAAGCCAAGGAAATTTGCTTTTTAGCTTATCTTTTTGGGCAGAAATTGAGGTAGATATCGTACTATCGTCTATCGTAGGATTAAAGGTGGGATTTAATGCCAACGTAAGATCAGTGGGGGCTTCCACATCACTTACAGGCAGTGTTGGGCCATTCGCTCTGCCTTCACCAACAACAATGCCCGAAAATCCCATTAAACCCATATTAATATTTTTAATTTCTGGGTCATTCAATACGGTGATCAAGGCATTTTTCATTATGTTGAGACGACTACTGGGATCATCTTCAGCAACATTAAACCCTGCAATGTCGGTGCTCATACTTGCCGATAAATCTAGAATAAACATCACGTTGGAGTTAGCTGGGGGGGCGATATTCTTATATATTTCAGTATCCTCTGCATACGCTACCAGCGTGGTTAATGTCATCATACAGCTTAGAAAAAAGCCAGTGAATAACGTCTTTGCTTTAGTCTTTTTATACATAATGCAGATCCTGAGTGTGACTATTTATAAGGGATTTTTTTTCGATTAAGCCTAGGAATCTTTATAATATTAGGTTTAATCACAGGGCGGATGATGTTCCTTATCGGCCTAGAGCGAATCGGTTATAAACAAGGTTATTGTAATTATTTAGATAAAGAGTGATTGTCGTTGGAGACAAAATAGCCTTTCTACTGTAGCAATGGGTAGATGAATGACTTCTGAATAGAGGGTAATTGCATTGCTTAATAGATAAACGGTCGTGTTGGAATGTTTTGTGAAATTTTAAGATTTGTAAAGTGCTTATTTCTTGGGAAGAACATGCAATCAAAGCAAGATTCGTGCAAAATGTAGGATGGATAAGCAAAATACATCCACTCACTATCAATAAACAATTAAAAAAATAATGACAGAAAATAAAAATAGCATAAGCCAAGCCGTCACTGAGAGCGGCTCTTACGACATTATCCGCAAGCGTTTAGAACAACAAGGTCGCAATTTAACCGAACAAATAAACGCACTCAACAGTGCGCGCTTAGAAGAATTTGGTAGTACTGATATGGCGGTTATTTCCCGTCTACGCATTCGTACCGAAAACAATTGTATTGCACGTGATATTGTCCAAGTCGGTGATTATTTATTGTTCGGCTATAACGTCTTTATGGGGCTAAAAAAAGAAACGCATATTGATGATGTATTGATGCTGTGTAAATTAGTTAAAACGGAGCAAGAAGGGGAGGCTGTCTATGAGATTGAAACGGCTCCACAACAGGATAGTTTTCTCAATAATGCTAGCTTTGTCTCTGATTTTAATGAGCTTTACACTTATTATAAACAAGCTCGTTTAATTAAACTCACCGTTAAAGAGAGCAAGTTATTAGCTGCTTTTCAGATTGGCAATCACATTACGGATACGCGTGTATTCCGTTGGGCCATTGATAATAAGGGCAACCTTACTTATATTGATAATCGTGGCGAGCGCGATATTGAGCTACCTTCTCCTTATGATTTTGAATGGATCAAGACGGCGCGAGAAAATTCAGTGCAGGGTCGTCATCCGCATATGAATATTCTCGACAAAGTCTTTGTCGAAACGGTGGGCGGTGATCTCACCATTAAAATTGAGAATAATACCGAAACAGGCAAGGGTATTTATGCGGAGACGGTAGAGGATAAAAATCAATCACTTGATGATGGTGATATTCAATACGCTGAAATTGGCAATTTAATCTTGCTAAAAATTACGCCATACCGCGAAGAAACGACGCGCTATTTAGTCTACAACCAACGCACTAAAAAAGTTGAGCGTATCGACTCCATTGGGCTTTCTTGTGTTCAGCTTCCTGAGGAGCATGGCATTATTTTCCCTGGAGGGATTTACCTGCAAAATGGTGAAATGCAACACTTTAGTGATGATATGCAGGCGATGCGTTTTAAGCGCACCATCCGTTCACCGAATGGTGAAGATGTGCTGTATATTTTTTATGAAGCAATTGAAGGCAAAATGGCGTTGTTTGCTTACAATATGATTGAAAAAGAGTTAAAAAATCCGCTATCTGGACATGGCTATGCCATTGATGAAGCGGGAATGATGGTGATTTTCAATTCAGAAAGCGAAGAACCAACGCGCATCCACACGATGCAAGTGTGGCAAACGGCGTTTATGTCGCAGGATTATGCCAGCCAAATGCCCGAGGGTACTGGTTTTTATGCGCGTATTGGTAATGCAGAATTAGTACGTGGACTTTCTGATCTCTATAGTGTGAGCCGTGATATTGAAAGTGAAGCGGTATCAGCCGCTCATTATAATCAATTATCAACCCTTTATCAGCGTCTGGTGAATCGTTATTACTGGTTGGATGAAAATGAATTAAAGGACATAAAAAGCACACTACACACGGTGAGTACGACCTCGGAGCTGGTGCTGGATGAGTTTGAAAAAGTAGAAAGTATTCGTCAACAAGCGCAAGAGGCAATGGAACAGTCTGAGGCAGAGCAGCGTGAAATCTTTAGCCAAATTCTGCCTGATCGTTGGGATAAAGTAGAGGACTATGTCGATGCACTCAATCGAATTCGCCAGCAGCGCGGTCATTTAACAACCATTAAAGACTATCGTTATATTGACCAACCCCGCATTGCCGCGATGGATACCAAGCTAATCGAAGCGCAAGATAGTCTTGGTGATGATACGGTACAATTTCTATCGAGCGAAGCCGCGCTACAACCGTATCAAGAAAAGCTAGAGCAACTGAATACAGAGGCCGAAAAAGCGAATACCAAAACGCTCTTACAAGACAGTATTGAGGGGTTGGAGAAAATGGCAGGAGATTTAGACCTACTCTCTGAGCTGATGGCAACACTGAAAGTAGACGATGCTACGGTTCGCACACGTATTATTGAATCCATCTCTGAAATTTACGCCAAGCTTAATCAAAGCAAAGCCCGCACTAAACATAAGAAAAAAGACCTTGGTTCTGCTGAAGCAGTGGCACAGTTTAGCGTGCAATTTAAATTGTTTAGCCAAAGTATTGCCAATGCGGTGGGCATGGCAACAGACCCTGATAAAGCAGATGAACAACTGAGTCGTCTGCTGATTCAACTCGAAGAATTAGAAAGTCAATTTAGCGATCATGATGAATTTCTTGCAGATATTATTAGCAAGCGTGATGAAGTCTATGAGACCTTTGAAAGCCATAAGCAATCACTGATTGATGCGCGCCAACGGCGTGCACAAAATTTGCTAAATGCGGCCGATCGTATTCTCTCATCGATCCTGCGTCGCACCAAAAAACTCAATAAAATCGATGGGCTTAATACCTTCTTTGCTTCTGATCCTTTAGTGATGAAGGTACGTGAAATTGCCGAGCAATTACGCGCATTAGATGACAGTGTTAAAGCCGATGATATTGAGTCACGCTTAAAAAATAGTAAAGATCAAGCATTGCGCGGACAGCGTGATAAAGCGGATATTTATGAAGAGGGCGGCAAGATTATAAAGCTGGGGCCACGCCATCGGTTTAGTGTGACGACCCAAGAACTAGAGCTCACTATTTTGCCGCGCGACGGTAAGCAATATATTCACCTTAATGGTACCGATTTTTATGAAGCCATTGACTCAGAACAACTGAATGCGTTGAACACTTATTGGGATATTCATCATGAGTCAGAAACGGCCCAACTTTATCGGGCAGAATATTTGGTTGGGCAATTATTAGATGCCGCCGAAGCGCAAACCGATGATTTAACCCTTGAGGGCTTAACCAGCGCGCTCAGTCGTGAAGCCGACCTATTAAAGCAAGTACGAGACTTTGCCGCGCCGCGCTATAAAGAAGGCTATGAAAAAGGTATTCATGATCAGGATGCCGCGAACATTATCAAACAGCTTTTGCCGATTCAACAGCAGGCAGGATTATTGCGTTATTCGCCCTTGCATCGAGGCTTGGCTACCGTTTTTTGGTCATCTACACAACAGCAAGCGCCACAAAAAGATTGGATAGAGCGGGCTAAGTCAGCTTTGCAAATAAAACAGGTCTTTAATCAAGACAAGGCATTAGCCCGTTTGCAAGCAGAAATTGAGCGGTCTTTAGAGGGCTGGCTAGCACACTATCCAATTACGGCGGATGCAACCAGCAAAGCGCGCAGTGCAGAGTATCTTAGCCTTGAGTTAGCGCAAGATGAGACTCGTTTTGTCAGTAGTCACTATGCGCGTGAATTGCAAGAGGAGTTGCGTCGCCAACTAGAGATAAAGCAGGTTTGGACGCAATTTACGATGACGTTGGGTCAGCTAAAACAGCACCCACAGGAAGGCTGGGCGCTGGCAGAATCATGGCTAGAAGCCTTATTAATGCAGCACGAAAAACAAACATTCGTACATTATATTCCTGAAACGATTGCACTTTTAATGGCAGATGAGGGGATTCAATACCGTCAATTAGATAAAAAATTAGAATGTGAGGTTGATAATCTATTAGGTGATCATGCTCGTATTAAAAAGCAAAGTTTGCACCTAACCTTGGATGATTTTTTGCATCGTTATCATCACCATCAGCGTATTGTAGTACCCGCCTACCGCCAATATCATCAATTACGCAGTGAGATTGCCGAGGAGCAACGTAACACGTTACGTCTGGATGAATTTAAACCCCGTCCTTTATCTTCCTTTGTCAGAAATAAGCTGATTAATGACCTCTATCTACCATTAATTGGTGATAATTTGGCAAAACAAATGGGAACGGTGGGTGAAGATAAACGTAGCGATTTAATGGGATTATTAATGATGATCTCACCACCAGGTTACGGTAAAACCACTTTAATGGAATATATCGCCAGTCGCTTGGGTTTGATTTTCATGAAAATAAACTGTCCATCACTCGGGCATGAAGTGCTATCACTTGATCCTGCTCAAGCGCCCAATGCCACGGCAAAACAAGAGCTCATTAAACTTAATTTAGGGTTGGAAATGGGCAATAATGTGATGTTGTATTTGGATGATATTCAACATACAGACCCTGAGTTTTTGCAAAAATTTATTTCCCTCAGTGATGGTACGCGGCGTATTGACGGCATTTGGAAAGGCGTTACCAAAACCTACGATATGCGCGGCAAACGTTTTTGCATTATTATGGCGGGGAATCCCTATACCGAATCAGGCGAAGCTTTTAAAGTCCCCGATATGTTGGCAAACCGCGCTGATATTTATAACCTTGGTGATATGCTAGGCGACCATGAAGAAGCCTTTAAACTCAGCTACCTTGAAAATAGCTTGAGTTCCAACCCTGTGCTCGCACCACTTGCTACGCGGGAAATATCGGATATCTATCAACTGATTGACCTCGCTAAAGGCAAACAAATCGCCACCACGGATCTAAGTCATCAATACAGTGGCGCAGAAGTCAATGAAATCACCGAAGTCTTAAAGAAAATGCTGATGGTGTTAGCCGTTATTCTAAAAGTGAATCAACAATACATCGCCTCCGCCGCGCAAAATGATGCATACCGTACTGAACCGCCGTTTAAGCTCCAAGGTAGTTATCGTAATATGAATAAAATGGCAGAAAAAATATCGGCGGTGATGAATGAAGAAGAGATTATGCAAATGATTGCTGATCATTACCTTGGTGAAGCACAATTGCTCACCAGTGGCGCAGAAGAAAACCTGTTAAAGCTAGCAGAATTGCGCGGTAATATGACC
>JAGLDQ010000178.1 GCA_023145535.1 Cocleimonas sp.
AGATTGTAGAGCGTCTAGCGGATATGGCCGTTGGTTTGCAACAAGTGAACCTTGCTTTAAGCAATAGCACGGGTAATGATAGATTAGGAGAAATGGTCGATCACCTTAAGCAAGTGAATACGTCACTGAGTAATACCGATGAAAAGACCAAATTAACCCGTCAACTGGCTAACATTGATAATAATATGCAGTTAATTGGTAGCGTGTTAATGGCATCCAATGAAAATACATCACTTAATAGTCAACTGGATACCATTTCTAAAAATATTAATGGGTTAAGCCATGCGTTATCGAATAATAATAGTGAAGAATTGGTCGCAAGACTCGGGTTAATTGCCAAAAAATTGCACGCTATAGAGCATAGTGCAGGGCTGGCTAATACAGGCGAAGTGATCTCCCAACAGCTTGGGCAATTAGTCAAAGGGGTGCGCGATATGCATAGCGAAATAGCAAGGGCATCCGCCGCTGAAGTGCAAAAAGCGGAGTGGCTAACACGGCGAATGGGAAAGAAGGAGTGATGTTTTGGCTCATACCAGATGCTCAGCCTCTGATGAAACCTTTTTTATTTTGAATTAAGGTTGTATAGGTTTTCTCATCAATCTTCCCATGCGATAGTTGATAGCGTAAATAAATATGATAAGTATTCACTACATTGTTTTCAGAGTAAGCCCATAAATCATCCAGCCTGTTCGCTAAATAGTGTTCACAAATCGCACGGCTATCTTGATTTTCCTCTGCCTCTAAGCCAAGCAAAGTGGCGACATCTTCCAGTGGTGTTTTTTCTGAACTTGAAACCATGGCGTTATTCAAATCAAAATGATTCTCTTTGTTTTCATAATGAGGCGATATTTGAATTGAATATTTTATACTTCGATAACTAATGATTTCGGAGTTAAAAAACTCACCATTCCATGTGACAATGGTTGGTTTATAGCTTTCAAGAATGTCAAAAAAGGTATTTAGTAGCTCAATTTCAGGGTCACCGCTTAACGTCGTGCGTTGCTGTTCGCCCATGTCATCGGTTAGTAGGATTGAAATGGCAATAATCTGTTGTAAATAGCTGGGTAGGCATTCAGAGTCTGTTTTTTGTGCTTGTAAATGAAAGAGGGCTTTTGCAGTGCCTTTATTATCCAGACCCTGTAAGTCGTGGAGTTTTGATCCTGTCGCAAAATCGGGAATGGTGATTAAAGAATAGGTTAATATGCTCATAAGAAAGTTTTAAGTAATTAAGTTACCCATATTGCCTAGGATTTTTGTTTCTGTTCGGGCTATCTCAGGACTTAGTTAAGCTTTAGCCAAACTTAGAAGCTAAAGCAGGCGCATAGCCGAGCTAAGTAACGATTGAGACAGCTCTAGCAGGGACAAAAAGACAAGCAAGATGGGTAACTTATTTGCTTGGAGCTTCCTAATAGCCTGAATTAGAGAAATGATGAGAATATAACAGATAATGACAACAGATGAACAATGGATACAGCATGCGCTTTTATTGGCAGGTAAAGCGTATCAGCAAGGGGAAGTACCCGTGGGTGCAGTCCTCATTAAAAATGATAAAATAATAGGGGAAGGCTGGAATCAGCCCATTGGACATCACGACCCCTCTGCTCATGCTGAGATTATGGCACTGCGTCTTGCCGGTCAGTCAGCACAGAATTATCGCCTACCAAAAACCACCTTATATGTTTCTTTAGAGCCTTGTGTGATGTGTGCGGGTGCGATTATTCATGCGCGAGTAGAGCGAGTGGTTTTTGGGGCGTATGACCCTAAAACAGGTGCAGCAGGCAGTGTTTTTAATGTGTTTGGGGATAATCGTCATAATCACCAAATAGCGGTGACAGGTGGTATATTGGCTGAGCAGTGTGGTAATAAATTACGTGATTTTTTTAGAGAACGAAGAAAAAAATGATGCTATTGGTTGATGCAGGTAATAGCCGTTTAAAGTGGGCGATGATTAATGAAGGAAAACGTTCTCAACAAATGGCGCAGGATTATTCAAAACATAACGCGGATCAATTACTGATTGAACAGCTTTCAAAAAAACAGGTGTCTAAACTTATTGTCGTCTCTGTATTAGGTGATCAATTTGCTAAAAAAATACAAGATTATTGCCGGCAATATACGATTGAGCTATCGATTATTCACTCTCAACTAGAAGCTTACGGGATAAAAAATAGCTATGAGGAGCCTCAACGCTTAGGGGGCGATCGTTTTGTGGGGATGATTGCAGCACATCATCTGAGACCTGATCAACATTGCATTACGATTAGTTGTGGTACGGCCGTGACGATTGATGCAATAACGGCTCAAGGCGAGCATCTTGGAGGATTGATTTTGCCAGGGCTACAACAATTTTCTGATCGCTTAATAAAAAAGACAGCACTGCTAACATCAGAGAAGACAAAAAAAATATCATTATTTGCTAATAATACAGCGGATGCATTAGCAAGTGGTCGTATTTTTGGTTTAGTTGAAGCGATAAATGGTATATCTTCTCGTATGGAAGGAAAATTGCTGAAAATAAATCATTTAGAGGGGAAACAACAAACCATGCATTCTGTACAGACCATAATTTGTGGCGGTGATGCGGAGACACTCCACCCTTATCTTTCTGAGTCAGTGCAAAGAGAAGATGACTGGCTTATGCAGGGGTTGCAGGTGATTGCTGATATTAAGAGTGAAAGGCAAACATGATGCGCGCATTGATTATGCTTTTGTTATTGGTCAATATTGTTTACTTTACTGCTGAGTTTTTATTTGGCAATGCCACTTACACGCCACCCGCCGCGATGAAACACGGCATTCCCGCAATAGAGCTGATTAAAGACAAAGCACCTGCCTCTAATATAGCATCAACACTTAGTACACGGTGTTATACGGTTGGCCCTTATAATAGTGAAAAAGCAATGCAGTTAGTGGCAAAGCAGCTTAATAACTTTGGTTTAGCAGTTAAAATTCGCCGTGAGAGAACTAAAGATACGCTTAATTATCTAGTTTATTTAGTGGCACAAGAAACGCGTCAAGAATCGTTAAAAATTATAGATGATATTAAGAAAAATGATGTAAAGGACTACCATTTGATCGAATCAGGCCCTTATAAACATGCTATTTCCTTTGGCTTCTTTGATGACTTAAATAAAGCACGTCGTCATTCTGAATATATCCGCTTTCTTGGCTATGATGCGCGCTATACAGAACAAAAATCAGTACGTGAAATATTTTGGCTTAATTATGATGAACAGCCCGATAAAAATGCGCCGGTATTAAAGTGGAGTAGGGCGATTGATTTAGGTTCTATCGTGCAGAAAATTCCGCGCTGGTGTGAATTTTAATTTGATGGCGGGCTGATTCTGTCTAAGTACAGTAAATGGTAAGTTATACCAATAACGATCAAATGATATACTATTGTTTTCTAAGGTAATCATTAAAAATGAATAATGAGACCCGTTATACCAATCTTAATAAGTTTTCACTCTAAGACCGCCCATTTTCTAGATATACTTTCTTCATACCCTTTATTTAAAATTACCTCTTCTTGGATCAATTAGTCCTGACCTTTTATAATGCCATGATTAATTTGTGATTTTTATTTGATTGCCCTATAGAACTGCCTCTTAGTGAAATTTTATGTATACCGTGCCTTGGAGTAAAAAACTTATTTTTCCTGACTACGCTGAGGAAATAACAAGATAGTCTAGTAAAACTAATGTAGACTCCGACCGCTCAATCCACAAGCAAAACTAACTCAATTCGCGTGCGACAGGTGATGTTGTCATTTCTTGCAAGGTGGAAGTATGATGCTTAGGTTAATACTTTATGGAAGATCTAAAAAACAGGCTGATGAAACTTGAGCTATTGTATATGGAACAAGAAGATATGGTGCAAACATTAAGCCGTGTTGTGCATCAGCAAGAGAGTAAAATAGAGCGCTTAGAACAACGATTATTACAGGTTTCTGAAAAGCTAGCGTCCATTGAAGAAGGTGGGGCAGATGCAGAAGAGCCACCACCGCCGCATTATTAAGTTGGCGAACCATGTTAATTCCTCTTTCTCAATTAGTTGCTATGAGTGGTAGTGCAGATTGTGATGCTTCACAACTCACTTCTATTGCTGAGTTCATCGGCTCTCCTCTTATTACTAGGCAAGATTTTGCTAAACAGTTAAAAAAACAAGCGACTCCCACCTCTGGTCACTATGGATTATATTTGCAGGATGATCGTTTAGAACTTCACTCCTTTAACACTAAAAAACAAACCCCACTCTGTATTGATTTTCTAACAGGAAAAACGCGTCATAGGCGTATTTATGGTGGCGGTAAAGGGCAGGATATAGCCAAAGCGATTGGGATTAAAAAGATGCCTAATATTAAGGTAATGGATGCCACGGCTGGTTTAGGAGGCGATGCTTTTGTCTTAGCGAGTTTAGGGTGTCATATCACGTTGCTAGAAAGAAACCCTGTTATTTATAGCTTATTAAAAAATGCATTAGATCGTGTGCAGGATTCTGATGATCGTGAAGTTAAGGATATTTGTTCACGTATGATACTGATTAATGAACAGGCTGATCAGTATTTATTAAGACAACAAGCCGTGGATTATGCTGATGTTATTTATTTAGACCCGATGTTCCCTACACGAAAAAAATCGGCAAAAGTGAAAAAAGAGATGGCTTATTTTCATGATATTGTGGGTGAGGATAATGATAGTGATGCAATATTGAGGTTAGCGCTGAAATGTGCTAAAAAACGCATTGTGGTGAAGCGCCCTCGTTTAGCAGAAGCGCTTGCTGGGCTAAAAGCACAGTTTAGTATAACGGGTAAGTCAACGCGTTATGATGTATACCTTCCATAAAGAAGCCGAGAAAATATCGGCTTCTTTCAAAAAATAGTGGCGTTCTTTTAGAAGCGAGGCCCAGCCGTTTTAGCTGCTTCTGCTTGTTTTTGTGCCGCTAATCCTTGGAAGGTTAGTTTCTTTGCTATTTTAATCGCTGCCTCTGCTTTGCCATCTTTAATCGCCGCCTCTGCTTTTTTGTACATCTTCCCCCAGCTCTTCCACTCAAACCCCGCTTTTTTAGCAACATCGGTTGCTTTTTTAGCTTCAGTAATGGCGGTGGTAGCAGCATCATTTGCAAATGAAGTTGATATCGCACCGACTGAAAGGATTGTTACGATTAGAGCGGATGCAAAAGATTTAGTTGAAATAAGTTTCATGAAGACTCCTCCTAGAGAGATTTTAATTAGTGGTCACAGACACATACATTTTAGTTATCAGTAAGCCAACGTTTTTTATATACAGATTGTATTGATACCAGTTTACCTCATGGAGGTCAATCACTATAATGAGCCGCTAAATTATTAGCTGTACCAGCTTTGGTGTATTGCATCATTAGCATAAAGAAATGCACAATATGAGTTGGTATATCTACCTAGTTGGTGTTTAAAATTCAAAAACATAGCTATTTTTGTTTATTGATATTAGCACTGATTACATCCCCCAATTATTAGGAGTAATTATGAGAATTCTGGAAGAAGCACTTACCTTTGATGATGTTCTTCTTGTGCCAGCTCATTCCAATGTTTTACCCGCCGATGTTGACTTGAGTACGCCATTAACAAAAAAAATCACTCTGAATATTCCATTTTTATCAGCAGCAATGGATACCGTGACAGAAACTAAACTTGCTATTTCATTAGCGCAAGAAGGGGGGCTGGGCGTTGTGCATAAAAATATGACGATTGATGCACAAGCAAATATTATTTCAGCCGTTAAGCGTTTTGAAAGTGGGATTATTAAAGAACCCATTACCATCCACCAAGATATGACGATTGGTGAGGTAATAGAAATTACCGAAAAGCACAATATTTCAGGTGTGCCTGTGGTTGATGGTGATGAGTTAATGGGGATTGTAACAAGTCGTGATTTGCGCTTTGAAACCCATTTTGATCAGCCAGTTACATCGGTTATGACACCTAAAGAAAAATTGGTCACGGTAAAAGAGGGCGCTAGTAAAGATGAGATCAAAGCGTTATTACATAAGCACCGTATTGAAAAAGTGCTAGTGGTTAATGATGATTTCCAATTGCGTGGTTTGATTACAGTAAAAGATATTCAAAAATCAAGAGACTTCCCCAATGCTTGTAAAGACGAGTCAGGAAGCTTGCGTGTTGGTGCAGCTGTTGGTGTAGGGTATGGAACGGCTGATCGTGTGACAGCATTGGTTGCTGCTGGGGTTGATGTGATTGTGGTTGATACTG
>JAGLDQ010000179.1 GCA_023145535.1 Cocleimonas sp.
GATAATGCCGCGTTGGCAGATAAAATTGATGCAGCTGTAGAAAAAGTACTAGAACAAGGATACCGCACAGCCGATATTTTTGTTGATGGCATGGAATTAGTGGGTACAGATGCAATGGGTGATGCGGTTATTGTCGCGCTCAAAGATTAATAATCAGATAAGAATACTCGCAAAGAGGCAAAAACAGGTGAGAAAAAGATAAATTTTTTGTGCCCTGCGTCTTTGTGATAAATACTAATTTTTGTCCTGATTGATTTTAGAATAGATTGTTTAAAGGTTTAATAGAAATGAAAACATATGATGTAGCAGTTGTTGGTGCAACAGGCGCGGTAGGTGAAGTAATGCTGTCAATATTGGCAGAGCGTGACTTTCCTGTGGGAACAGTGTACGCGTTGGCAAGTGAACGTTCAGTCGGAAAGCGAGTCTCGTTTGGTGATAAAACACTAGTCGTAGAAAACTTGGCCGCGTTTGATTTTTCTAAAGTACAAATTGGTTTGTTTTCACCTGGAGGTGCTATTTCTAAGATCTATGCACCTATCGCTGCAAAAGCAGGTTGTGTGGTTATCGATAATACCTCAGAATTTCGTTATGAGGATGATGTTCCTTTGGTTGTACCAGAGGTTAACCCGCATGCTGTGGCGGATTATACGAATCGTGGAATCATCGCTAATCCGAATTGTTCTACCATTCAGATGCTAGTTGCTTTGAAACCCATCCATGATGCCGTCAAAATAACACGGATTAATGTAGCTACTTATCAAGCTGTATCAGGCTCAGGAGCTCCCGCAATTGAGGAGCTAGCATCACAAACAGCCGCTTTGTTGAGCATGAAGGATGTAAAGACTAATGTTTACCCAAAGCAGATAGCATTCAATGTGTTACCGCAGATTGATGTGTTCTTGGATAATGGTTATACTAAAGAAGAGATGAAGATGGTTTGGGAAACCCGCAAGATATTTGAAGATGATGATATTCTTGTTAATCCAACCGCCGTTCGTGTTCCTGTTTTTTATGGGCACTCTGAAGCTGTACATATTGAGACAAGAGAAAAAATCTCAGTGGAGTATGCTAAAGAGCTTCTAACAGCAGCCTCAGGTGTTGTTGTGGTTGATGAACGTGAAGATGGCGGTTACCCAACCGCTGTGACCGAGGGTGTCAATACTGATCCTGTTTATGTTGGACGACTTCGTGAAGATATTTCATATCACAACGGTTTGAATATGTGGGTGGTCGCAGATAATGTTCGTAAAGGTGCAGCACTAAATAGTATCCAGATTGCAGAATTGTTAATTCAGGAATATATATAACCTAAATAATTCGAGAAGAGGCCCTATTTCTTTTTTGAATTCTGCCAGTTTTGTCAGGAAGTGACAAAGCTGGTCGGGTTGTGACAGTTAATTTACAGTATTCAGTCACGATTCATGGCATATTTGATATAAATTGCAACATTCTGGAAGGGTATCCCTTATGCACCTAAGCATTATGGACCATTTTTAGTGTGCTTTTGAAAATATTATAATAATAAATCATCGTTAATCATCTCTTTTGGGCGGCATAGTTGTCGTTATTTTTGTTTTTGCTGGAGGATTCAACGGTATGCTATATAAGGGGAAATACGTGAATAAAAAAGCCTTGAGTTTAGCTGTTTGTCTAGCTTTTTCTTACTCGTCTGCAACATATGCATTAGGGCTAGGGGAAATAGAGTCTAGCTCTCACCTAAATCAGCCATTCCGCGCAAAAATCAATTTGCTCTCAACCAGTGCAGCTGATGCCAAGCGTTTACAAGTTCGGGTGGCCTCTCCTGAGGTTTTTAGCCGTGTTGGAATTGAACGACCTGCTTATCTAGATACAATCAACTTCACACCGACGACTGAGAATGGCAAGCCCGTCATTATTGTTAGTTCTAATCAACCCATTAATCAGCCTTTTTTAAATTTTTTAATTGAAGTGAGTTGGCCAAATGGGCAATTGTTAAAAGAATATACCGTTTTATTAGACCCGCCTGTATTGGTTCAGGGTGAAACAGCGGTTGCTAATAATACGGTCGGCGTCAGACCAGAGCCACAGCGCCGTCAGCCACCACAGCAGGTCGCTCCAACTCAACGCTCTCAGCAGGCAGCGGCTCAGCCACGTTCTAGCACGCCTAAGAAGCAGGTTGTTGCTACACGAAATACACCTGCTCCCGCACGTCGTGCGCCCAATAGAAGTAATCGTACCAGTAAATATCGTGTTGTTAGAGGCGATACTTTATCAAAAGTTGCTAAAAAGCTACGTGTTGGAGGCGTGCGCGATGAGCAAATGATGATGGCTCTTTTCCGTGCTAATCCTACGGCCTTTAGAAAAAGAAATATAAATAACCTGAAAGCAGGTGCTCTTTTACGTCGTCCTTCAAAAAGAGATGCGCGTCAACTGAATTATAAAAAAGCAAAATTGGCGGTTTATAGTCAATCCAAACAGTGGCGTAAATACCGTTCTCAATTAGCTAACAATACAACTCCACAAAACCAAGTAAAACCTAGCGATAAAGGTTCTGTTCAAACTACATCATCAACGCCAAAGAACAATCAAGCGCGTCTAGAGGTGGTTGGAAGCTCTGCTTCTGCTGTTAATAGCACTAATCTGTCCGCAACGGGTTCGGCTAAAGTTGGTCAGTTAGAGCGTGAGTTAATTCAAGCTAAAGAGTCTTTAGCGGCAAAGGCTAATGCAAATGTAGAATTAAAGTCACGCGTTTCAGAGCTTGAGTCGTTATTGCGTAAGAAAAATCGCTTAATTACCCTGAAGAATGAGCAACTGGCAGAACTGCAAGCCAAACTAGGTGTACCAGCAAATACTCAAAATGGGACGACTGATGAAGGCTCTGATATTGGACAGCAGGTTACAAACTCAGCAACTAAAGGTGAAGGCACGATTGTTCGTAGCGGAGAGCCAGCTAATGGCGTAACGCAAGAGGTAGATCCAGCACAACAAATGGCAGTTGTGGATGGAAGTACAGAGTTGCCTTCCATCTTTGATCCAGAAAGTACAGGTGTCGAGACAGCATTGCAAACACCAGAAGAGCCAAGAGAAACTGAAACCGTTACTGGCTCACCTCAAGATGCTAATACTAACGCCAAGGTTGCTGAAAGTGAAGGCGGCGTGCTTGATTGGTTAAGTTCTCCTCTTGTCATGGGGCTTGGCGGTGGTTCTCTGCTTGCTTTGCTATTAGGATGGATCTTAATGCGACGCAAAGGAAATGCGGCAGATTCAGCAGAATATAGTTCTATAGACTTTGATGATCCTGATTTTGCACCTGGTTCTACTTCTAAAGAGGGGTCAAAAACAGAAAAAACGGATTCAAATGATGCATTTGCTGGCCTTGAAGGTGATTTTGATGACCTTGACTTTGGCGATGCGGTTGAATCAGAAGCAGAGGATAAGAAGAAAAATGCCGTATCAGCCATTGATGCTGATGATGATATTTTGCAAGAAGCGGATGTTTATATTGTTTATGGTTTGCATGATCAGGCTGAAGTTGAGCTGAAAAAAGCAATTGAAAAACAACCCGATAATTTACTCTATCATGCTAAATTATTAGAGAGTTACCAAGCCTCATCTAATGTTAAAGCGTTTGATCAACAAGCAGAAGTTTTCTCAAAACTTGCTGATGATTCAGAAGGTAATAAAGATAAACTATGGAGTAAAATTACGGGGTGGGCGCAAGAAATAAAGTCTGAAAGTGATTTGTTTGGTAGTTCAAGTTCATCAAAAGGTTCAAGCGTAGCAGGTGCGGCGGTAGCAGCGGTTGTGGCAGGCGGAGTAGCAGTAACGGCAGGTAAAGCCTTTGCTACTGATGCCGCAGACAGTCAGAATAATACGAATGACTTGTTTGGTGATCTAGATGTCAATGGTATCGATAATGTTGATTTAACGAATGTTGCTCAAGCAGATGATTTGGAGCAAGCTGATCTAGACTTTAATCTCGATGATATGAATTTTGAAACGCCTGATTTAGATTTATCGAGTAAAGATAGCTTTAGTGCCGATGATCTTGATTTAGATGATATTCTTGCTGATGATAATAAAGATGCATTATCTGATGTTACGGAGGCATCTTTTGACAAGTTAGATGATACTTCTTTAGATGATCTATTGGATGATGTTGAAATAAATAATTCAGATACTGATAGTTTGCTAGGATCGGTGGTTGAAGAGCAAGAAACAGAGCTTGGTTCTGAATTTGAAGACTTGCTTGATCTAGATTTAACAGATTTAGGTGATGATTTATCAATAGGTGAGAGTAAGCACGATGTTTCTAATTTAAATTTAGAGCTAAATAATGATGATGATCTCAATAAAATTCTTCCAGCAAGCAGTCCGTACACATCGACTAAAGATGATAAGCAAGATACAGATAATTTGCTAGGAGACCTTGATGATGATTTATCCTTTATGGATTTAGATAATGATGATGATCTTAAAGAGACTCAGGTCAGTACTAAGTTAGATTTAGCACGTGCATACCTTGATATGGGAGATATGGAAGGTGCAAGAAATACGCTTGAAGAAGTTATGATGGAAGGTAATGATGATCAGAAAAAAGAAGCCGAGGAATTGTTGCGTCAAGCAGGCTAGGATTAGGAAGCACGCTTAATCAGTTTTTAGTAATTTGTAGTTCTAAAAGGTCAGGTTTTTACCTGACCTTTTTTTATTCCTGCTTATTTTATCTCAATAGGAAGTCTTAAAAATTGCAAGGATTGAATAGGGTAAAAAGATTGTGTTGCCTCCTTGAATGGGAGGGAAAGTTTCGGGTAATATTGAATTTTTAGGCTCTAATAGAGTGAACTAATATGAAATATGCACTTTGTGTTGAGTATGATGGAACGGACTATTGTGGTTGGCAAAGATTATCTCATGCGCCATCGGTACAGGAGGAAGTTGAGAAATCATTATCAAAAGTAGCTAATCATTCTGTGGATATCGTCTGTGCGGGTCGAACAGATAGTGGTGTGCATGGAATAGGGCAGGTGATACATTTTGAATCTGATTCTGACCGTAATGATAAAGCATGGTTATTAGGTGGCAATACTAATCTTCCTTCTAGTATTTCTTTTCAGTGGGTAAAAACTGTTAATGATGATTTTCATGCGCGCTTTTCAGCCTTAGAGAGGCGTTATCGTTATATTATTTTAAATAGAAAAGCACGTCCTGCATTATTACATCAACGTGTCACTTGGTTTCACTCTGCGTTGGATGAGAGGAAAATGCAAAAGGCCGCCGATCGTTTAATTGGTGAAATGGACTATTCTAGTTTTCGTGCCTCAGGTTGTCAGGCAAGGCATGCAAATCGTGAGATTAAAGAAATTAAAATAACACGTTATGGTGATTATATTACTATAGATATTTGTGCCAATGCCTTTCTATATCATATGGTAAGAAATATTGTGGGTAGTCTCTTTGAGGTAGGGATGGAAAAAAAATCACCCGAATGGTTTACAGAATTGTTAGCAATAAAAGATCGTACCCAAGCGGGTGTAACAGCACCAGCCTGTGGCTTGTATTTTGTCAGTGTAAGCTATCCAAAAAAATATCAGCTTCCAGAAAATAATCTGCCGCAAGAGTTTATTATTTAAATAGCATTCAAAAATTTAACAAGGGAATACTAGCGTACATTTTATAGTCTAAAGCTTTGGAGGTTTGGTTTTTTCGGCTCAAGATAACAATAGGATTAAATTAAGACCATTTTTGTCTATAGAATAATCGATCTTTTTTTATTTATGATATGACTTTAATCTTCATGCTGTTTTTTAAAGTTGCTAAATATCGCGATCATGTGGCTAAAGCGATCAAATGACTAAAGTGTAGGAGGGTGGAATGTAGGTTATTTCTAATCTTTTTTTGTGCATTTTCTTAGTAATTCTAGTAATGCTTTACCCTTATCAAAGGTCTCTTGATATTCCGCATCCAGCTCAGAATCATGAATAATTCCACCACCAACCCAAAAGCGAATTGTTTTTTGGTTATAAACTAAGGTGCGGATGGCAATATTGGTATCCATATTGCCATTAAAATCAATATAGCCAATTGATCCACAATAAACACCGCGTCGATCAGGCTCTAACGCTTCAATAATTTCCATTGCGCGAACTTTAGGTGTGCCTGTGATAGAGCCGCCAGGAAAACAGGCTTTTAGTAGGTCAATTGCATCTTTATTCTTAGCTAAGGTTGCTTGTATGGTACTGACCAAATGGTGCACAGTAGCATAACTCTCAATATCAAATAAGCTTGATACAGTAACACTCCCTGTTTCACTCACACGACTTATATCATTACGTAGTAAATCAACAATCATTACATTTTCAGCGCGGTCTTTAAGACTTGCTTGAAGATTTAAAATTTGTTGTTGATCAGTAATGGGGTTATTTGATCGTGGGCGAGTTCCTTTTATTGGTTTAGCTTCAATTTTATTTTTCTTAACTTGCAGAAAACGCTCAGGTGACGAGCTGAGAATTTGTCCAAAAGGCGTGTTGAGATAAGCGGAAAATGGCGCAGGGTTTAGCTTTCTTAATTGCTGGTATGCATCCCAAGGGTTTCCAGTGGCAGAAGCTGAAAAGCGTTGCGTGAGATTGATTTGATAGCAGTCACCCGCAAGAATATATTGTTTTATGCGCTTAAAGGCGCTGTGATACTTCGG
>JAGLDQ010000018.1 GCA_023145535.1 Cocleimonas sp.
CTCAATCCAGTCGTTGCAGCGAATGAAAATTTAGGAAAGACTATTTTAGCGCGCGGCACTATAACCGCCGATCGTAAGAGTAACATTACGTCTTTAAAAAGACTTAGCCCCATTTTTCGTCAAGATATTTTACGCTCAGGTAAAGACTCACAAGCACAATTTCGTATGATTGATAATGCTTTGATCAATTTAAAGCAAAACTCAGTATTACGTTTACCTAAGTATCAATTAAAATCTGGTGGTAATGGCAGTGTGTTAATGGAGCTTCTTTCAGGTGGCTTGCGTACTATAACGGGAACGATTGGCAAGCAAAATAAAAAGGATTATCAGCTACGCACCCCCGTTGCTACCATCGGTATCAGAGGGACGATGTATGAAGTTGAAATGACCCCCAAAGGGGGGATGTATGTGGGAACTTGGAAGGGCGCGATTAAGATGCGTTCTCACTCGGGTAAATGTAATATAGAATTAGGAGAGGGCTTTGAAGATCGTTTTGTTTTTGTAAACCCTGATGGTGTTTGCGATGTGTTGGAAGAAATGCCTCGTGTCTTTAAAGATGGGCATAGCTCAAAAGCAAGGAGCGATATAACGCCAAGTAATATCGAAGCAAAGCCATTACACGACAACCCACGTCCAAAGCAATCCTTTAAAGCACTAACTATAGGGCAGCGAGGGGTGGCCATTGCCAAGGGACATACGAATGCTTTGTCACAAGCAACCCCCGTTATTAGTACCGATAGTAATGGTATTGTCTCTACTCATCGAGGAGCGGTTAGTGATTTTAGTCAAAATATTGGTGGCTATCCAGTAGGCTGGGGGCGTTGGAATAATTATACCCTTAGTCCTTCGATAGATGTTTTGCCTACCTCCGTCTCTGATGATAACGGTTTGCTCTGGTCAACTTATAAAGCAACAAGTCGTGATGTGATTGCCACGCGTGTCGGTAAAGTGCGCTATGACAATAGGGTGGATAGCCTTGCACAAAGCAATATGGGAAAGGTTGCTAATCTAGTCGTACAAATGGATGTGGATTTTGGTTCAGGAGCCGTGAGCAAAGGCGCTATCTCTGCAAATGTACCGAATCATACTTGGGTTGGTGTATTTGATGGACAAGTAAGCAATGGAAAATTAGCATTAGATTTTAAGGGCGGAGCACTGGTTAACTCCAATACAGGGGTAAGGACTCATGCCGCTGGCAATATTGCGGGAGATTTTGTTGGTGATAAAGCACAGGCAGTAGTCGGTGGGTTTAACATGGTGGATGAGGCAAATAGTGAGAACCAAATAGAAGGGTTGTTTTTGGTTGATTAGGCGGTATTTGTCTATTGTGGAGAGGAGACAAATACCTTTTTTAGATAAAGAGGTTGGGGTACGATTAACTATCTTGAATAACAGCCTTCCCATCTTCCACAGCTAATATTTTCTCGCCACTAAGAATTTCATTAAATAAATCATTAACTAAAGCACCGCGCCAATCATCAGAGAGTGTTTTACGTTTTTCTTGCACCATACTGGCCACTTTTTTGCGCGTGGTTATCACCGCAGGCGTAATGCCTAATTCAGAAGCGCGGATACTAAGGGCTGTCATTAACAGATCAATTACCTTGTCTTGACTAGCCGTTGGTTTTTTTCTGCGGCTTATTTCAGGCCATTCATTTTGTGGTAAAGACAGTCCTTTTTCTATGCATTCAAGCCATGTTTTATGATATTTTTTTGTTTTGGGGGCATTAATGCCACGCATATCCGCAATACTTCGTATCTCTTTTGGCTGCTGTCTAGCGAGATCAATGAGAATTTCATCTTTAATAAGCCATTTACGCGGCAAGTTTTTTTTCTCAGCTAACTGTTCGCGCCATGCGGCTAGTTCTCTTAAAATAGCTAATTGTTGACGTTTAAGAACCTGTAACCCTTTAACTTTTTTCCAACGCATTTCAGGATTAATGGCATAAAGATTAGGATCCGTAAAGTGAGTAAAATCAGCATCTAGCCAATCTAATCGTTGCTGCTCAATTAATTTATCACGCATAATCGGATAAGCCTGTGCAAGATAACGTACATCATCAATGGCATAATCTAATTGTGCCTGATTGAGAGGGCGCTTTGCCCAATTAGTGCGAGATTGAGACTTATCTAGATCAACCTTTAACACTTGCAGCATTAAATTCGCATAGCCCATATGATCACCATAACCCAATACAGAGGCGGCAGGTTGAGTATCAAATATGGGTTGCGGTACTTGTCCGCTAAGGTAATTAAAAATCTCTAGATCTTGATGGGCCGCATGTAATACTTTAATAATATTGGTGTTATGTAATAGCTTTAATAACGCAGAAATATCATCAATTGCCAGTGGGTCAATGCACGCGAGTTGAAGTTCTCCTTCGTGATCATGTGCGGCAATTTGTACTAAACAAAGATTTGGATAGTAAGTACGTTCACGAATAAATTCAGTGTCAAGAGCCAGCCATTTACAGTGTTTGATTGCTTTAATATAGCGTAGTAAATCATCTGTTGTGGTTATAACTTGGTACACATTTGCTCCTCAGGACGGGTTAATGAACTGAGTATAAGTAGGTCGGCAGAATAAATCTAACAAAATTTGTGAAGGATATTATTGAGCGGTTCGGTGGTTTGATTTCTTT
>JAGLDQ010000180.1 GCA_023145535.1 Cocleimonas sp.
TGGAAGGTTGGCTGAATATTTTAATAAGTTGCTGCCAAGACCAATGTGAGTTTTTTCGTTTGATCTTGCCCGTTAAATAACTTTTTTTTAGCTTGTGATCAACAATGACTGCCCATGTATAGATGCCTATTGCCATATCAGGTAATTGCTCATTATCGTTAGATAAATTGGGTAGTTTTTCAATGGTACGTGCTAGATCGTAGCTTAAATAGCCTAGTGCGCCTCCTTTAAACGGTAGATAAGTAGTCGTGTTATGAGTGTTATCATTATAGTGTTCAATGACTGAACGCAATACATCAAATGGAGAGGTGGAGGAGTACTGTTTACAGGATGATTGCGTTGATACGATGCTGGTATTTGCATAGCTAACAATAGTCGCAATAGGTTCGCTAACTAAAATATCATAACGACCCGCACTTTCAGAAGGATAGCCACTATCTAAAAAAATACTCCATTCGCTATCAGCAAATTGGTTGAATAAGCAAGCGGAATTTTTGAAATAGGGGAGCTGAACTTGCTGAGTCATTATAATAGCTTTGTATTAATTCTTGATTTACCACAATGCGTTACCGTTAAAATTTTGTTAGAATTAATGGCATTATTTAATCATTAGGAGGCTTTATTATGTTTGATATGTTATTTACCCCAATGGGTTTTTTGACTGCATTTACTATACTCTTTATCTTTGGGGTTTTTGGCTGGGGAATTGTTAAGGTAAATAAACTGTCAAAATTGCCGCCTGCTCCCCCTTTAGAAAAAGTTGATGACTAACGAGGTTATCGCTATAAAATAGTTAGGTGATTGTATTCTTAAATACAGTCATATAGTATTTTACATCTATTTAACCACAATAGCTGTTAGCAATCCTCCTCGACCTAAGCTATATATTTTATTCCGATCTACTTTAGAAGCAACATTATACCCTGCTGGATCACCCATTATACGTGCTGCAAACTGTCCGTTACTGGTATTAATAAAATGTAAATGACCTTTCTTATCAGCGGTTACGATTAAATTTGATCTGATGAGTGTTGGTGTTGTTGGAGTTCTGCGGATCAGGTCATCCATTTTCCACATTGGATGACCTGTTTGTGGTTCTAAGCGCCAGATATTTCCTGCTTCATCAGCCGTATAAATACCATCAGGGTTGGCATCTGCACCAGTATAAGATGAGTGTTTTTTTGCCCAATGGATTTTGCCTGTTTTTAAATCAATCCCTGAAACCCGTCCATGAAAACTGGTTGTAAACATTGCACTACCCAGTGCTTTTAGCTTGCCATCAACATCGACCATGCGGTCAAGCTCATTGTCGCCGCGTGGAAGTGTTAAGGTTGCCTCCCAGATAGGGGATCCTTTTTGTAACTCATAGGCGGCTAGCTTACCATTATCAAAACCAGCAATCACATAAGGTCCTGCGAGAACAGGAACGCTTGCACCATAAAGAGAAAGTACAGGCGTTAATTGCTGTTGTTGCCAAGCGATATCGCCCGATTGGGTTGATAGGCCGTGTAGTTTTCCATCGATAGTACGGAATACAACCCGTCCATTTTTAGCGGTAGAAACACTAAGAATTTCAGCATTCAAATGCTTGATCCATAGTGTTTTTCCTGTTTTTTCATCTAAAGCAAGCGCATTACCGTGGTCGGTTCCTAAAAAAATGATAGGGCTATCCCCACCATTAACACCACCGCTAATGCTTTCGCCAATATTATTTTTCCAGATTGACTTACCTGAGCTTTTATCCCATGCGCTTATATTCGTTCCGCCTGCAACAATAACCGCATGAGTGCCAATAAAAGGATGTATTTTACTGTTTGCCGAGGCGCTACCTGTTTGTACTTGCCATAGTGTTTTGAGCACAATAGTCGGTTTGACTTCTTTAAGCACTTTTAACGGAATAATTTTTTCTTTTTGTGAAAATAGCTGACTACCAGGCACACTTTGCCCGCTACACCCCATTAGACTAACGAATAAGGGGGTGATCCATAGAAGGGGTTTCAATACTGATAGTCGTTTATTCACTTGGGCTTATGCTCCTTCACCAAGGTTATTGCGCTTCATTTTTAGAAACTCAACCGAATCTCTTCCTGCGCTTAGTATGGCACGATCATAGGATTGACGTGCTTGGTCAATTTCTTTTTTGGCTAAATGCAAATCACCCTTTAGTTCTTCAAGCAATGAGGTATAAGCAGAGGGTAATTTTTCTTTTAGTAGTGAAGCGGCTTTATCAAGCTGTCCATCGGCGATAAGAGCGCGGCTTAAGCGCAGCTTAGCAATTCGAGAAACATTCACTTGCTCAGATTCTGCTGCAGCACGTAATGCTTCAATCGCTATTTTATTATTTTTTTCAGCTTTAGCTTTTTCCATAGAGGCAAAAGCAGCATAAGGGGTTGCACTATAATCACTTTCAAGCTTTTTGATGGTGCCCGCTCTGTCAATAGTGGTGCCATTGGTGATTTGTGAGAAAAGACCTGATGCTTCTTCAGACTGCGTTACTTTATGTGATTGCCATTGTTGCCACCCAAAGACACCTGCAACCGCTAAGGCAACACCGGCTAAAACAGAGGTGCCATTCTCTTTCCACCAGCGTTTAATTTCTTCTGCTTTTTCTTCATCTGTCTTTAAGCCTGTCATTAAATCGGCCATTTACTTCCCCTTCAATATATTTTTTGTAATAAAATCATTTAGTTGATCTTGTGAAATTGTGTGCTGTTCTGCTCCTGATCGTAATGGCTTAATGGTAATCGTATCTTCTTCCACTTCATTACCGCCCAGAATAAAGGCATATTCTGCGCCTGACTTATCAGCGCGTTTTATTTGTGCTTTAAAGCTTCCAGCCGCCGCATTGCTTTGTAAGGATAAGCTAGCCTGAGCATTTCGCAATGATTCAGCCAATTTAACACCCGCTATTTGTGCGGCTTCGCCTGCTAAAACCAGATAAACATCGGGCGTTAGCGCGGGGACTTGTATGGCTTGTGCTTCCATTAATAATAGCAAACGTTCTAGACCAATGCCAAAACCGCAGGCAGGGGTTGCGCGACCACCGAGTTGTTTTACCAAGCCATCATAGCGTCCACCCGCACAGACCGTTCCCTGTGCGCCAAGTTCTTCCGTCACCCATTCAAAAACAGTGCGATTATAGTAGTCAATACCGCGCACTAAGCGTGGGTTAATTGCATACTCTATGCCCATTATATCCAAACGTGCACAGAGGCCTTCAAAATGCTGTTTGGAATCATCATCCAAGTAATCCATTAAATTAGGGGCGCTTGCAACTACTTTTTTTAAATCAGGGTTTTTTGTATCAAGAATACGCAATGGGTTCTTATGTAAACGACGCTTTGAGTCGTCATCTAATTGATCTTCATGTGCAGAAAAATAATCGATGAGCACATGGCGATAGTCTTGGCGTGCTTCATCACTGCCTAGCGTATTTAATTGTAACGTAATGCCTTTAAGTCCAAGTTGTTTCCACAAACGTGCGCCAACGGCAATGACTTCCGCATCAATATCAGGCGTTGCAATACCGTAAGTTTCAATCCCTGCTTGATAAAATTGACGATAGCGGCCTTTTTGTGGGCGCTCATGGCGAAACATTGGGCCTGTATACCAGATACGTTGCTGTTGATTATGCAAGAGTCCATGCTGAATCCCCGCTCGCACACAGCTAGCCGTACCTTCTGGTCGCATCGATAGGCTATCACCATTGCGGTCTGCAAAGGTATACATTTCTTTTTCGACAATATCGGTGACTTCGCCAAT
>JAGLDQ010000181.1 GCA_023145535.1 Cocleimonas sp.
GTCAGTCAGGCGATTAAAAATGGTCAGCCGATTATGGATCCAAGCTGGGATCCTACTAAGCATGTTGATACACAGCCTAAGATTCTAGAGCCACTTCCTTATATTGTCGTCGTTATTGATGAGTTTGCTGACATGATTATGGTGGTTGGCAAGAAAGTAGAAGAGCTTATTGCACGTTTAGCACAGAAAGCACGTGCGGCGGGAGTACACCTCGTACTGGCCACTCAACGACCCTCTGTCGACGTAATAACAGGTTTGATCAAGGCAAATATTCCATCACGTATCGCTTTTCAGGTATCAACTAAAGTGGACTCGCGTACAATTCTAGATCAAGGCGGTGCAGAGCAGTTATTGGGCTTGGGTGATATGCTTTATTTGCCACCAGGCACAGGATTGCCACAACGTGTACATGGTGCTTTTGTTGGCGATCAGGAAGTTGAAGATGTGGTTAACTTTATTAAAGTGCAAGGGGAACCCGATTATGTTACTGATGTCCTAGAAGACACAGGGGGAGCAAAAGGTGCTATTCCTGGTTTAGAGCCTTTAGCGGATTCAGAAGGTGATGAGCTTTACGATCAAGGTGTCGCCATCGTGACAGAATCACGCCGAGCCTCTATTTCATATTTGCAACGTCGTCTAAAAATAGGGTATAACCGTGCGGCAAGTATGATAGAAGATATGGAATCAGCAGGTGTTGTTAGTGCAGTGCAATCAAACGGGACACGCGAAGTACTAGCACCAGAACCTGTAGCAGATTAACTACTGAGGTGTACATGAAAAAAATAGCAATTAAAACCGTTACTAGGGCGCTCGTTGCAAGTGCTTTGTTTGTAGGGCTAGGGTATAGCGCAACGATTACTGCTGCGCAAGATGAAGCGAGAACACGTTTGGATCATTTTTTCACAAAAGTAACCTCATTAAAAGGTTCTTTTAATCAGCAGGTCTATGATAAAAAAGGAAAAATAATCCAAAAAGCAGCAGGGCAACTTTACCTTTATCGTCCGGGAAAGTTTCGCTGGGTTTATACCGCGCCTGATCCGCAAGAAATCATTGCGGATGGTAAAAATGTCTGGATTTATGATAAAGATTTAGAGCAAGTAACGGTTAAACCCATGCGTGCAGCCATTGCAAGTACGCCTATTGCTATTTTAACAAGAAAAGCATCGCCTCAATCACAATTTCAAGTGACTAAAATGAAAGAAAAGAAGGCAGGCTTGGATTGGTTTAATCTAAAGCCTCATCGGAGCTCGCGCGATTTTAAAAATATTCAGCTTGGTTTAGATCGTGTGGGTAGATTGCGCCAAATGGTTATGTTTGACAAATTAGGGCAAAAGACAGTGATTAATTTGAATGTTACTAATAATGCCCCTGTTAATAGTAAGCAGTTTTATTTTAAACCACCAAAAAATGTGGATGTGATTGGTACTCCTTCGTAGAAAACTACCGATAAGCGTTAACATAAAAAAGGCTGATAATGTATCAGCCTTTTTTTTTGCTATAATTTAAAGGACATATTTTCTCGAAGGGATATTACGGCAACCTCTCTCGATATATCAGGATCATCCGTATGACAATCATAAAACAAGAAGACCTCATTAGCAGCGTTGCAGACGCGTTGCAATATATCTCCTATTACCATTCAAAAGACTTCATTCAGGCCATGACGCGTGCATGGAAAAAGGAGCAATCACCTGCCGCTAAAGATGCCATTACGCAAATTCTCGCTAATTCAAGAATGAGTGCAGAGGGTCATCGCCCACTGTGTCAAGACACGGGGATCGTCGTTGTGTTTCTGAAAATCGGCATGCAGGTGCAATGGGATGCTGAGTTAAGTGTTAATGAGATGATCAATGAGGGGGTACGTCAGGCGTATCAATTGAGTGATAATATATTGCGCGCCTCTGTGCTGGCAGACCCGGCGGGCAGTCGTAAAAATACGGGAGATAATACCCCCGCAGTTATCCATGTGGAGATGGTGAAAGGCGATAAGCTTGAAGTGCAAATAGCAGCCAAGGGCGGTGGTTCTGAAAATAAAGCCAAAATGGTTATGTTGAATCCTAGTGATGACCTCGTTGATTGGATTGTTAAAACCGTCCCCGCGATGGGCGCAGGGTGGTGTCCGCCTGGAGTATTAGGGATTGGTATTGGCGGTACCGCAGAAAAAGCAGCACTACTTGCAAAGCAGTCATTAATGGAGCCTATTGATATTCAAGATTTGCGTCAGCGTGGCGCAACTAATCGGATTGAAGCACTACGTCTGGAAATAATGGAGAAGGTCAATAATCTGGGTATAGGTGCTCAGGGGCTGGGCGGTTTAACCACTATTTTAGATGTGAAAATAAAAGACTATCCAACGCATGCGGCCTCATTGCCCGTGTGTATGATTCCTAATTGTGCTGCCACACGGCATACCCATTTTACGTTAGATGGCGCAGGGCCTGCTTTGCAAGTCCCCCCTGATTTGAGCGATTGGCCCGATATTAGTTATCAGGCAGGTGATCAAGCATTACGGGTTAATCTAGAGTCTTTGACACAAGATGAAATGGAGCAATGGCGACCTGGTGCAGTATTGTTGTTATCAGGAAAAATCTTAACAGGGCGAGATGCGGCACATAAGCGGTTAATTGATTTGTTAGATAGGGGAGAGCCTTTGCCTGTTGATCTTAAAGGACGTTTTATATATTACGTGGGGCCTGTTGATCCTGTTGGCGATGAAGTGGTAGGCCCCGCAGGCCCGACTACCGCAACAAGAATGGATAAATTTACACCGCAGATATTAGCGCAGACGGGTCTGATGGGAATGATTGGAAAGTCAGAACGCGGCGAAGTCGCGATTAATGCCATCAAAAAACATAAAAGTAGTTATTTAATGGC
>JAGLDQ010000182.1 GCA_023145535.1 Cocleimonas sp.
GATCTTGGTATGGAAGCTATTTATGAGTTTGAAATTAAAGAGATGCCAGTTACGGTTGCGGTTGATACAAAAGGGGTTTCAGTGCATCAGATAGGGCCACAGAAATGGCAAAAAATTATTCAAAAAAATAAGATGAAAGATCTGTAATCATTTAGAGTATACCTCGCTGGAAGGGAGCAATAATGAGGTATAGAATGTTGTCCATAGGAAAGCGACGAATGGGCTTCCTTGCTCTGTAAATTAAAATAATCAACTCTAGGAATTACTATGAAAAAAATACTAACGGGTTTTGCTTTAGTGGCGACATTGCCTCTTTATGCGGATACTGCTCCACAAGTTCCTGCTCAAATGCCTCAAATGCAAGCACCAGCGATGCAAATGCCGCAAATGCGTATGCCAAATATGAATCCTCAACACCTTGGTAATAATGGCTCAAATTGGTCGATGCCTAATATGGGAAATGGCAAAGGCATGTCGATGCCGAATATGAACTGGGGTAATGGTGCTGGCAATGGTTCAAACTGGGGTATGCCAAACATGGGTGGCGGCAAAGGCACAAACTGGTCAATGCCCAATATGGGGAATGGTAACGGTACAGGCATGTCGATGCCGAATATGGGGAATGGTAATGGCACAGCCATGTCGATGCCCAATATGAACTGGGCTAATGGCGGCGGCAATGGTTCAAATTGGAAGATGCCCAATATGAATTGGGGAAATAACAGCAACCCCTATAATCGTGGCACAGCAATGACAATGCCGAATTGGGGTAATAATGCAGGTGGTTGGAATAGACCGCCAATGGGTTATGCACCGATGTATATGGCCGTACCGTATTCTTCACAAATGCCAATGATGCAACCTCCACAGCCACGAAGAATGATCGCACCTACGCAACCGATGGTTTCTCCCTATCAAACGAATGGAGCAGCTCAACAAGCACCGAGTGTACAACAAACAGCAACGCCTACACCTGAGAAGCAACCCTCAGCGGCTGATATTGTTAAGCAAAAAGTAGAGGAGATGCAGCGGTTGAATCAGATCATTTTACAAAAACTAATGGGTGAAGATCAGCAGAAAGAGAAAAAGGCAGAAGCACAGGATAAAGTCGAAGCAAAAGCAGATGCGCCTGTTGTTGCTGAGCAACAAGCGGCAGAAGTAGCCTCTGAAAAAAAGCCATCTGCAACGGATTTTGTGAAGCAAAAAGTTCAGGAAATGCAGCAAATGAATGAAGCGATTTCTAGTAAGCTTTCCTCTGGAAGCGAGGACAATACTAAGCAAGAAGCCGTTAAGGTTGAAACAAAGGTTGATGCTCCTGTTGTCGCAGAGCAAAAAGCAGCCGAAAAACCAGCTGAAACCGCAGAAAAAGAGCCATCGGCAACGGATGTTGTGAAGCAAAAAATACAAGAAATGAAAGACCTAACAGCTGATATTGCTAAAAAAGTGACAGGGGGCGATAAGGAGGAAGTGAAAGCTGAAGTTCCTGCTGCTGCTCAGTAGTATGTCGTGACAGAGAGATAAAATCACAGAGTACACGGAAGATGATCTATTCTTTTCTGTGTATTTTGTGGCGCATTACGTCATGATAAAAACAGTGTTTAGATGCATCGATACGTTCAATAATAAACCATTATTTTCCCGTACTAATCCCTCTTTTTTGCCTTGTTGCAAAAGCCCTTCTATTGTTGCACATTCGCAACCTAAAATTATCTAAAACCCCCTGTATATGTTATAATTACGCGCTTAAATATACCAAGGAAGAAAACCTTAGTAAGGTGTAATTTCCTTCTTCAATCGGCGTAATAAAACTATGGCAGAATTTGTAGGGGAAATAACCCCAATTAATCTTGAAGATGAGATGCGTAAATCCTATTTGGAGTACGCGATGAGTGTAATCGTCGGACGTGCATTGCCTGATGTTCGAGATGGTCTCAAGCCTGTTCATCGTCGGGTTTTATTTGCGATGAGTGATCTGGGGAATGACTGGAATAAGCCTTATAAAAAGTCGGCGCGTATTGTGGGTGATGTCATCGGTAAATATCATCCACATGGCGATACGGCTGTTTATGATACGATGGTTCGTATGGCGCAGCCTTTTTCATTGCGTTATATGCTGATTGATGGTCAAGGTAACTTCGGTTCGGTCGATGGTGATTCACCCGCTGCGATGCGTTATACCGAAGTGAGAATGTCGAAAATCGCGCATCATCTTCAAGCAGACATTGAAAAAGAAACCGTCGATTTTATTGATAACTATGATGGTTCGGAGTCGGAGCCGTCGGTTTTCCCCACTCGCTTGCCTAATTTGCTTATTAACGGCTCATCAGGCATTGCCGTTGGTATGGCAACCAATATTCCTCCCCACAACCTAACAGAAGTGGTTAACGCTTGTATTGCTCTGGTTGATGATGATTCATTAGATATTGCTGATTTAATGGAGTATTTGCCAGGGCCAGACTTTCCAACAGCGGGCATTATTAATGGCGCGCAAGGGATCAAACAAGCGTATAACACAGGGCGAGGTAGTATAAAAGTTCGTGCTGTTGCAGCGGTAGAAATTGATAAGAAAGGACGTGAAAAAGTCATTGTCACTGAATTGCCTTATCAAGTGAATAAATTACGTTTAATCGAAAAAATTGCCCTACTAGTCAAAGAGAAAAAAATAGAGGGTATTTCAGCGCTGCGCGATGAGTCAGATAAAGACGGTATGCGTATGGTGGTTGAAGTCAAGCGTGGCGAATCTGGCGAAGTGGTCTTGAATAACCTCTATAAGCAGACGCAAATGCAAAGCTCTTTTGGCATCAATATGATTGCTATTGATCATGGTCAACCAAAGTTACTCAATTTAAAACAAATTCTTGAAGCCTTTTTGCGCCATCGTCGCGAAGTCGTTACGCGTAGAACCATCTTTTTATTACGTAAAGCCAGAGCCAGAGCGCATATTTTAGAAGGTCTAGCCGTTGCATTGGGTAGTATTGATGGGGTTATTTCTTTAGTTAAATCTTCAGCAAATCCTACGGAGGCGCGTGCGGGATTATTAGCACGAGCATGGAATGCCGAGATCGTATTAGAAATGTTACAAAGCGGTGATGCAGACACGGCAAAACCAGAAGACCTGCCCAGCCATTATGGTTTAAAAGATGATGGCTATTGGCTATCAGAGATTCAGGTTAAAGCTATACTGGATATGCAATTACATCGTCTTACGGGTTTGGAAAAAGATAAAATCCTCAGCGAATATCGTGAGATTTTAGAGCGTATTATCGATTTGTTGGATATTTTGAGTCGTCCAGAACGTTTGATGCAAGTTATTCGTGATGAATTATTAGAAATCATTGAGCTATTTGGTGATGAGCGTCGCACGGTTATTAATGTGATTGGTGAAGATCTGGTTGATATAGATTTGATCCCAGAAGAAGATGTGGTTGTGACGCTCTCTCATGCAGGTTATGTGAAAGCGCAACTATTAGATACCTATAAAGCACAAAATCGGGGGGGGCGAGGTAAGACGGCGACTAAAATGAAAGATGAGGACTTTGTCGAAAAGCTCTTTGTTGCCAGTACGCACGATACCTTGCTGTGTTTCTCTAGCCGTGGTTATTTATATTGGTTGCAGGTTTATCAAATCCCGATGGGAAGCCGTACGGCGCGAGGTCGTCCCTTTGTTAATTTATTACCATTGCAAGAAGGTGAGAGTATTCAGGCGGTGTTGCCCATTCGTGAGTATGAAGATGATAAATTTATCTTTATGGCAACGCAAAATGGCACGGTGAAGAAAACAGCGCTTAAAGCATTTTCTAAACAACGCTCTAATGGTTTGATTGCGATTAAGCTAAAAGATGATAATGAGTTGGTCGATGTGGCTATAACCAATGGTGATGATGAGGTGATGATGTTTACCTCTGCGGGTAAAGCCATTCACTTCCATGAAAAAGATGTACGCACGATGGGGCGTACTGCCGCAGGGGTACGTGGTATCAAAGTCGACAAAGATACCAAAGTTAATGCATTGATTATTGTTGGCGAAGGCAAAGTGCTTATGGCAACTGAAAACGGTTTTGGCAAGCGGACTGATGTTGATCAATTTTCATTACAAAAACGAGGGGGCATGGGGGTTATCGCAATCCAGACTTCTGATCGAAATGGTCAGGCTATTGGAGCAGTGAGAGTTACGCGTGATGATGAGATTATGCTGATAACGAGTGGTGGCATATTAGTTAGAACCCCTGTAGAAAATATCTCGGTTAGTAGTCGTAATACACAAGGTGTCACCTTAATCAAACTGGGTCAAGGTGAGTCGTTAGTGCAAGTTGCTCCTATCGAAAATATGGAGGGTGATGAAGTTGTGGATGGCGAAGAAGAGAGTGATGCAAAAGATGATGGCGAAGCGTAAGGAGTAGCAATAGAATACATAAGTTATCGTTAGTGCAGCGAATGCGGCTGTACTAACTTTTCATGTTGTAGCAGTAATACTAAGAAATGTGCATGAAGCAACTTTCCAATCTCTAATTTGCACTCAAGGGAGTAGCCACCTTTTTATCTCAGTTTAGATGATCTTACTCATTGCGTCGAGTGATTATGCAATGAGTAAGATTCATTCAACTGGGGATAAAAATTCTTGGGTTGGTATTCTTCGGAACGTTATTCTGTGCATATTTCTAAGTACTAGCATTGCTGTTCTAGTGCTTATGAACACTTCTTTAGAAAAGAAGCCTCAATAGGTAATGATATTATTAAAATTAGCCTTTCATTGAGTTGAAAAAGTCTTCATTTGTTTTAGTCGCTTGGAAGCGCTCAAATAAGAACTCCATTGCTTCTACTTCATCCATAGGATGCAAGAATTTACGGAGTACCCATAATGCTTGAAGTTCTTCATCATCGACTAATAAGTCTTCACGGCGTGTGCCTGAGCGATTAATATTAATCGCAGGGTAAACACGTTTTTCAGCAATACGACGATCCAAATGAACTTCTGAGTTGCCAGTTCCTTTAAACTCCTCATAGATAACTTCATCCATTTTAGAGCCGGTGTCGATTAATGCGGTTGCGAGAATGGTTAAGCTACCACCTTCTTCAATATTACG
>JAGLDQ010000183.1 GCA_023145535.1 Cocleimonas sp.
TCAGACTGACTAGACTTGCTATTTTTATCGCCTTTATCTTTAGACTCATTTGCCCCTTTAGCAGCCGGTTTCTCATCAGATTTTTCTGCTTTTTTCCCTGATTTTTCAGACCCTTTCTTACTGGCAGAATCAGATTCTTTTTTAGATGACTCCGAACGAGTAGACTTTTCTTTTTTCTCGGTTTTGTCCGCTTTCTTTTTCGATGTTTCTTTTTTATCTTTGCTTGTTTTATCCTTTTTCATCGTGCTAGTTTTTGGTTTTTTCTCGCCTTCTTCTTTTGCATAACTAGGTGAGGTCACCAAGGCCAATGAAGTAGTGACCGTGATGATAAACAAAAATTTATGTAATATATGGCTCATGATTTACTCGATAATTAATAAATATTCAGAATACGAATCAAAAAAATGGATCCATAAACTGTACTATAATTTCATGATAACAGATACTGAATAGCCCCATCAACTAACGAATAAATAATCAAAATGGATCATCGTAATGACTCAAATAAGCATTAATTCTGAACTTCATAAAAAAATGATTCACTGGCGACATTGGTTGCATCAACATCCAGAGCTTGCCTTTAAAGAATTTAGCAGTAGTGACTACATTGCAGAAGTCCTAGAGTCATTAGATTTTGAAGTACAACGCGGCTGGGCAACAACAGGAATCATTGCAACCTTAAAAGGCACGGGAAAAAATGCGGACAAGGCTAAAACCATTGCATTGCGTGCTGATATAGATGCTTTGCCCATTCTAGAAAAAAACCAAATCCCGCATAAATCGCTGCATGAGGGTGTTATGCATGCCTGCGGCCATGATGGGCACACTGCGATGTTATTAGGCGCGGCGGCTTACTTAAAACAACATGATGATTTTAATGGCATAGTACATTTCATTTTTCAGCCAGCAGAAGAAGGAGAAGGCGGTGCACGGGTAATGGTTGAAGAGGGTTTATTTGACCGTTTCCCTTGCGATGCAGTTTATGGAATGCACAATTGGCCAGGCATTCCTGCAGGAGAGTTTGTTGTACATGATCAGGAAGTAATGGCTGCAACGGATACATTTCACATCACCATTAATGGTAAGGGGGGGCATGCTGCTATGCCAAATCAGACCGTTGACCCTGTCATTATTGGCGCTCAATTGATCACAGCATTACAAAGCATTGTGGCGCGTAATATCTCGCCCGTAGAATCAGCAGTAGTCAGCGTAACCGTCATCAATGCAGGCGATGCAACTAATGTTATCCCTGATCAACTGACCCTCTCTGGCACAATGCGTTATTTTGATAATGCCGTTGGTGACCGCGTAAAACAGCGCCTACAAACATTGGTAGACAACCTATGTAAAAGCATGAATGCCACAGGTGAAACCCGCTTTGAGTTGGGTTATCCCGCGACCATCAACACACCAGAACTTGCGAAGGTTTGTGCATCCGTCGCACAGTCTCTAGTCGGCGAAGCATCAGTACATCGTAATAACCCACCGAGCATGGGCGCGGAAGATTTTTCTTATATGCTAAATGCAAGTCAAGGCGCTTATATTTGGATTGGCAATGGCGAAGGTCATGGTGGTTGTATGCTGCATAATAGTCATTATGATTTTAATGATGATATTTTGCCTTTGGGCGCAAATTATTGGGTTAAACTGGTTCAGAAAATACTCATATAAGAGACTGTATCTTACATAAGCTGAGTTAAAGATAAGAAAAGGTATATCTTATCAATAAGTTATCTAAATTTCAATATTTTTCAAATTTCTCTCTTTTATTGCATCAAAAGATTAGGATGATACAATGTAGATAAGCCCATAATTTAGCTATAAAACTATACTTTACAATAAAAACTCTTTAAATATCAAAAACTATTATTCCGAACTCAGATTAAAATAACGAATTTCGGCATCTTTCATATAAAAGATGTCGAAATGCCAACATTAAATGCTGGAAATTTATGATCAGATGACCAATAAAGGCTTCAAATACTCTCCAGTAAACGACCCTTTAGTCTCAGCAACTTCCTCTGGCGTACCGGTAGCAATCACCTTGCCACCCCCATTCCCCCCTTCTGGGCCTAAATCAATAATCCAATCTGCCGTTTTAACCACATCAAGATTATGCTCAATAACAACCACGGTATTACCTTCATCACGTAGACGGTGAAGCACTTTTAATAACACATCAACATCATGAAAATGTAGTCCTGTCGTCGGCTCATCAAGTATAAATAAGGTTTTACCAGTGCTGCGTTTGGATAATTCTTTGCCTAGTTTAACCCGCTGTGCTTCTCCGCCCGAAAGGGTGGTCGCATTTTGCCCAAGAGTAATATAAGACAAGCCAACATCCATGAGGGTTTTTAATTTATGATAAATGGTCGGGATGGCACTAAAAAAGACCACCGCTTCTTCTACGGTCATATTGAGCACTTCATAAATATTTTTGCCTTTGTAGCGCACATCAAGCGTTTCGCGATTATAACGCTGGCTATTGCAGACATCGCAGGGGACATAGACATCGGGTAAAAAGTGCATCTCTACTTTAATCAGGCCATCGCCCCGACACGCTTCACAGCGTCCGCCTTTTACATTAAAGCTAAAGCGTCCTGCGGTATAACCACGGGAACGCGCTTCAGCGGTGGCCGCAAATAAATCACGAATCGGGGTGAATAGGCCGGTGTAAGTTGCGGGGTTGGATCGTGGAGTGCGTCCGATGGGCGCTTGATTTATATCCACGACTTTATCAATATAATCCAGACCTTTAATTTCTTTGACCGGTGATTTGGGTTTATCACTATGATGTAAATGATGTGCGATATTGGGGTAGAGGGTGCGATTAATTAAGGTGGATTTTCCAGAACCTGAAACGCCTGTTACACACGTCATGACACCAATAGGAATTTCAGTCGTGATATTTTGCAAATTATTCCCCGTTGCACCAATGAGTTTAAGCATTTTCTTTTTATTGATTTTTACACGTTTAGCGGGGATTTCTATTTTGCGTTTGCCTGATAAAAATTGCCCTGTGATGGATTCTTTATTGTTAGCAATTTGTTTGGGCGTGCCTTGGGCGGTGATGTAGCCACCATGTTTACCCGCGCCAGGTCCAATATCCACCACATAATCTGCACTACGAATCGCCTCTTCATCATGCTCAACCACAATCACCGTATTGCCTAAATCGCGTAAATGCGTCAATGTTTTTAAGAGTCGCTCATTGTCGCGCTGATGCAATCCTATAGATGGCTCATCAAGTACATACATCACACCCACCAGACCTGCACCTATTTGAGAAGCAAGGCGAATGCGTTGAGCTTCACCTCCTGATAAGGTTTCGGAGCTGCGGTTTAGAGTGAGATAATCAAGCCCTACATTGACTAAAAACTCCAATCGTAATTTAATTTCATGGAGGATTTTTTCTGCAATTTTCCCCTGTTTGCCAGGAAGATCTAATTGATCAAAAAAATCATAACAGCCACCAATTGACAGAGCCGTGACTTCCGATAAATCTTTATCAGTGATAAACACATTGCGCGCGGCTTCATTAAGTCGCGCACCATTGCAACTAGGGCATTGTTCAACCGACATAAATTTGGTTAATTCTTCGCGTACTTTATTTGAATCGGTCTCTTTATAACGACGCTCCATATTATGCACAATGCCTTCAAAGGTATGGGTTCGTTGGAAGGTTTGACCTTTTTGTCCGATATAGGTGAAGTCTATTTTTTTGCGCCCACTTCCATAAAGAATAACTTTCTGAATTTTTTTAGGCAGTGCTTCATAGGCTGTTTTAACATCAAAATCATACGCTGTTGCGAGTGAATCAATCATATGAAAATAATAGGCATTGCGCTGATCCCAACCACGGATAGCGCCACTCGCTAAACTTAATTTAGGCTTAGAGACCACACGCCCGACATCAAAATATTGATGTACGCCTAAGCCATCACAAGTCTGACAAGCACCGCTTGGGCTATTAAAAGAAAACAAACGAGGCTCTAGCTCTGGTAGTGAATAGCCACATAAGGGACAGGCGTAATTAGCTGAAAATAATAACTCCTCTGCCTTACTACTCCTCTCCATCCATGCAATACGTGCTAACCCGTCCGCTAATCGTAGGGTCGTTTCCAGTGATTCAGACAAGCGTAACTGCAAATCATCGCGTACTTTAAAGCGATCCACGACGACTTCAATGGTGTGTTTTTTATGGAGTTCTAATTTAGGAACAGCATCCAAATCATAAACTGAACCATCCACCCGCGCTCTTAAAAATCCTTGTGCTTTTAAGTCTTTAAATAAATTAACATGCTCACCCTTACGATTGCGTACCACAGGGGCAAGCATCATTAGCTTGCTCCCTTCAGGCAATGCTAAAATGGCATCGACCATTTGGCTAACTGTCTGCGCTTCTAATTCTTGATGATGCGTTGGGCATTTCGGCTGACCCGCACGCGCATAGAGCAAACGTAAGTAATCATAAATCTCCGTGATTGTGCCAACGGTAGAGCGCGGGTTATGTGATGTTGTTTTTTGCTCGATAGAAATGGCAGGAGATAAACCCTCAATATGATCTAAATCAGGCTTATCCATCATCGATAAAAACTGGCGTGCATAGGCTGACAGTGACTCTACATAACGCCGCTGCCCCTCTGCAAAAATGGTATCAAACGCGAGTGAGGATTTACCAGAGCCGGATAGTCCTGTAATAACAATTAATTTATCGCGTGGCAGGTCAAGGTCGATGTTTTTAAGATTGTGTGTGCGTGCACCGCGTAGGCTTATTTTTTTCACAGATGAGAGTTCCTAGGGGGGAGAATAATTTTCCTAAGAGATTGATCGAGCAGAGTAACTAGGAAAACGTCGGAGTCTAGCATTTTTTCACAAGGCTTCCTTAGCAATTAATTGGCGATGATGAGCTAAAAAAGCATCTCAATCATTCATTAATATTCAGCTCCCGAAACTCCAATCCATACTTGCGTAAATAAATCCGTAACCGATGGCTATCATTCGTATTAGCTTTTGCCTCACGACTAATATTAAA
>JAGLDQ010000184.1 GCA_023145535.1 Cocleimonas sp.
GTGCCTGTATTCGGAGGTTTATCTTTTCTCAGTACACCTGCATTTTTGCAAGATTAGCTTCTTTTTTGAGATGACTGTTTTTGATTAGTGCCACGATCTGCTCTTTTAGAAAGGTCACGTAATTTAAGTTGTTGACCTGAAACCCATGTTTTATACAATATCTTGTAAATATCCTTAGGCATTCCATCTGGTAGGCTGACGGTGCTATGCGTTGAATCAATTTTTAAATTTTGAATATATTGGCTTTCTAGACCTGCTTCATTGATCAGTGCGCCAACAATATGCTTGGCTTCTGCGCCATGTTCATTGCCGACTTCCAAACGATACGATGTCATTGGTACATCATCTTTATTGCCTGTTTTCTTTTTAGGTTTGCGCTTTTGGCTGTCTTGATTGCGTCGCTCATTGCGATCATCAAAATTACGCTCTCCACGTTTTCTATCATTTCTTTGACGATCTCGGCGACCTTCGTTACGGCCTTCATTTTTTGAGCTAAAGGCAAAATCGGGAATAGCACCTTTTGTCTCGACTAAAGGACGATCACGTTGCACTAAATAGCTTAATGCAGCAGCGATTTGCGTTGGGCTTAATTCACTTTCTTCGGTTAGCTCTGTTATCAATGTTTCAAAGAAATCGAGCTTGTTGTTATTTGCGGCGTTAAGAATGTTTTCTTTAAAGCGTGCAATACGACTATCGGTAATATCTTTTGGTGAAGGAAGTTTTAACGGTTCAATTTTCTGTCCTGTCGAACGTTCTATCGACTGTAACATGCGATCACCCCGCGGTGGAATAAACAGAATCGCCGTTCCTTCACGTCCTGCGCGTCCTGTACGTCCGATACGATGTACATAAGATTCTGTATCGTGTGGCATATCATAGTTAATGACATGGGTAATGCGCTTTACATCTAAGCCCCGTGCAACAACATCGGTTGCCACTATAATATCGAGTGAGCCTTTTTTAAGACGATTAATGGTTTTTTCACGTAAATCTTGTTTAATATCGCCATTTAATGGGGTTGTTGCATAGCCGCGTGCTTCTAGCTTCTCAGATAATTCAACGGTCATCGACTTGGTACGAACAAAAACAATGACAGCGCCAAAGTCGTCTGACTCTAAAATTCGCGTGAGTACATCGAGTTTATGGAAGGTTTTACCTTTCCAATAAAGCTGTTTAATAGTGGAAACGGTTGAGGTTTTATTTTTTATTTTAATCTCAATAGGATCGGTTAAATAGCGCGAGGTAATACGCTTGATTGGCGCAGGCATAGTCGCTGAAAATAGCACCACTTGACGCTCATCAGGCGTATCTTTAAGAATCGTTTCAACATCATCGATAAAGCCCATACGTAACATTTCATCGGCTTCATCTAATACGACCGTTTTAAGATCCCCCAATTTTAGCGTGCCACGGCGTAAATGATCCATGATACGCCCTGGTGTACCGACAACAACATGCACATCACGGCGCATTTGGCGTAATTGAATCCCAATATTCTGACCGCCATAGATTGGCAAGACATGAAACCCTTTTAGATGGCGAGCATAGGTTTGCCACGCTTCGGCTACTTGAATCGCCAATTCACGCGTTGGGGTAAGCACTAAAACTTGTGGTGTTTTTTTTGATAGATCAAGATTAGACAGTAATGGCAGAGCAAAAGCCGCCGTCTTTCCTGTCCCTGTTTGTGCTTGACCCAGTAAATCACGCCCTTCTAGTAGTGGTGGGATACTTTCAGCCTGAATGGGTGAGGGGACTTCATAGCCCGAATCTTCAACAGCTTGAAGGATCGGTTTGCTCAAATTAAGGTCGGAGAATTTGATATTACTTTGTTCAGACATAGGATGCACGCGCAGGTAAAGTGGGGGCGCGCATTATACGCCATTTTTTGTTGATATGTTATTTTATATTTAACTTGTATAAAACTCATTTCTAATGAAACGTAATTTCTGTATATTTCTAGAAAAATCACATTAATAAGAAAGGGAGATTCTTGGTGAAAAAAATGCGAGTGAGGGCAAATGTCTTGGTGCCAATTAGGGGGGTTAGACTAATAATCACGGGTTTGTTGCTCGTTAGCTTGGTTGCTTGTGAAGAGAAGAAGCCAGAAACAACATCAATAAACCTTAGTTTGCCAGGGATTGATGGTGTTCAACCGCCACCTGTAGCAATGATGGGTGATGAAGACCATACTTTGTTAGCGCCTATTGCAAAACAAGAACCAGCTACAACCGAAATACAACAATCGGTGGCAGGGCAGCAATATCTAAAATCAGCTCATCTAGTCGCTAACAGCAAACCATTATTTGCCCCTAATTTATTAGACAGTCTGTTTGTTGGTGATAATTTTTATCCATTAGGCTGGTCGCCAGATGGTGAAAAATTTGCCTATGCGGTAGCGCGTGGAGAAGAAGGAGGGCATGAGATGTTCTCAGGTGTTTTTATACAAGACTTGGTGACGGACAAGGTGACTTGGACGTTGAAAAAAACAGGGCCACAGAGTGGAAATACTATTGAAAACTTTTGGGGAGAAAATTATCAAAAAATACAGGCGCAATTAGACAAAAATAAAATAAAACTAGGCGGTGCAGGGCTGAAAATAAATACCACTTCGCTTGCGTATAATGGAGCTAATTTTGATTACACGGTAAAATCGAAACAAACCAATGATGGTCAAATAGTATCTTATCGTGTGTTATTAACATCAAGTGTCAAAGGGAGTAAGGAAATCTCTAAAGCCACCTTAAAAACAATTAATCGGCAAAATGGAGCGTATGGCAACAAAGAAAAAGTCGCTGTCATTGGTTATTTTCAAGGCGCGGATAAAGCACGTGTGGCAACGGTGTTAGGATTAATGGAAACGGGTTGGGAGGGGACGCGGGTCATGCGCTATAAAATTATAGGGGCTAGTTTAAAGTATGGCAAATGGCGTTAGGGGTTAAGCCATGCTAGAAATTTTATACCGAGATGATTACCTCGTTGCAATCAATAAACCATCAGGCTTGTTAGTGCATCGTAGTTTGATTGATCGTCATGAAACCGAGTTTGCGATTCAACAGACGCGGGATCAAATTGGTCAATATGTTTATCCTGTGCATCGTTTGGATAAACCAACATCCGGTGTGTTGTTATTTGCTTTAACGGCTGATATTGCGCGAAATATTATGCAGCAGTTTAGGGAGAAGCAAGTACAAAAGCGCTATCTGGCTGTGGTGCGTGGTTATACGCAAGCGTGTGATAAAATTGATTATGCGCTAAAAGAACAGCTAGATAAAATGACGGACTCAAAGGCGAGGCAAGATAAAGAAGCGCAAGATGCCGTGACGCATTATACCTGCAAAGCGATGGCTGAATTGCCTTTTGCCGTAGGGCGCTATGATTCGGCACGCTATTCTTTGCTAAGCCTGACACCTGAAACTGGCAGAAAACATCAGATTCGTCGTCATATGAAGCATATTTTTCATCCTATTGTGGGTGATACATCGCATGGTGATGGTAAGCATAATATTTTTTTTCGTGAGCATTTTAACTGTCACCGTCTGTTATTACATGCCGATCGTCTGTGTTTAACACATCCTGTTTCTAAGTATAGGTTGATAATACGCGCTCCTTTAGATGATGATTTTCAAGTCATTATTGATGAAATATTTGACATCTAATTAAGCATAAAAAATAAGCTAGGATTATTTATCGTTTTTATTTGCGGATAAAGGGTATTTCATTTATTCTCCTGATTTCATACTATTAAATTCAATAAATCCAATCTGTTGACGTTTTTTCATTAGGCTTGGTATAAATATATTAATAATAATCTAATAGTCAGTTACTTTCTTAAACATATTAATGATAATGATTCAAATACAGCGGACTGTATGGCTTCCTCTAGCGTTGCTGACTTTTTTCTTAGGCCTAAGTTCTAATGCACTTAGCACGCCTGTCAATATCAACTCACCGTTAGGAATTAATACCAATGAGGCGATGGAGAATAACTCCAGCTTGCCATTTGTAGATTTATTTCGGCTCTCCTTACCATTTGAAGAGGCACGCCCTTGGTTTACTAAAGGCAAGGTACAGTATGATAAAAATGGCTGGCCAAGGAATTTGGATAGGGGATCCGCAGGGACACGTTTTATAAGCCAGATGCCATTAAATAGCTTGCCAAAAGGTTTGTATACCGTGCGCTATGAGGGTGAGGGAAAAATTCGTTATGGGGCAAGTGCGAAACTGGTAAAGCGCCAAAAGGGTAAGGATTTGATTCGCTTTGTACCGATGAAGGATCATCTTGTTACGGCGACACTGTTTATTGATAAAACGAATCCAAACGATCATATCCGTAATATCCGTATTTTAATGCCTGGTGGAGTGTGTAGTGATAATGTGTATAAGCGTGTTCGCCATAAAAATGCGTGTAGAGGGGGTCAGTATCTAGCCTTTGATAAATATTATGAGCAAATCATCTTTAATCCTGACTATTTGAATTTTATGAAGGATTTTAAAGTCATTCGTTTCATGAATATGGGCGGTGTGACGCGTAATAATATCCAATTTTGGAAAAATCGTCCGCACCTTTCAGAAGCGACTTGGGGTGGAAAAGAGGGTGTGCGAGGTATTCCGCTAGAAATTATGGTGGAGTTGGCGAATCAGCTCAATGTTGACCCATGGATTAATATTCCGCATAAAGCTAATAGTGCTTTTATTTATCATTATGCTAAATATATGAAAGAGCATTTGCGCCCGCATTTAAAAATCTATATTGAATACAGTAATGAAACATGGAATGACCTGTTTGTACCGCAAGCGGAGCATATGAAGCAGACAGGAACACGTTATCGTTTGGATAAAGACCGCCGTGTTGCAGGGACGAAATATTATTCACAACAAAGTGTTGCAATATTTAAACAATGGGAGGCTGTTTTTGGTGGAACGAAGCGATTAGTACGTGTAATGGGGGGTAAAACATCCGATATGGCGTATACGCATTTAGTTTTGGGGTATAAAAATGCTTATAAACACGTTGATGCGCTAGCCATTGGCCCTTATTTTTATATGAGTCAAAAAGATGCACATAAAATGCGGAGTGTTGGCGCAATCTTTCAGCGTTTAACAGACCCATCAAATTATTACTCCGTTAATAATGTACTAAAAGCCGTACGAAAACAGGTCAATATTACCAAGCGCTATGGGATAGATTTAATTGCCTATGAAGGGGGGCAGCATTTGGTGGATCATAAAACGCATTCGATGACACAAGCGGCAACCCCCTTTCTTGTGCAAGCGAATAAAGACCCGAGAATGGCACAGCTTTATTACCATTTATTGACAGGATGGAAAGAAGCGGGGGGTAAATTATTCGTCTTATTCTCTGCGCCACGAAAATATACTTGGCATGGCAGTTGGGGAATTAAAGAATATATCAATCAGCCCGCCTCACAGACACCAAAATATCGTGCTGCATTAGCCTTTAAAAGAGGAAAACCTTGTTGGTGGGTAGGTTGTTCATCCGCTTCCATAGTGCGTCATAAAAAACCAGCTTCTATTGCGAAACATTTAGTCACAGGAACAGAAGCCGTGGCAGAAGCGCCTATTTTAGCAATAACCCATAAAGTCAGAAAGTCACAGAGTATCTGGTCGGAAAGTACATTCAGGAAAGTGGAAAATTTAGTGGATGGTGATATTGATGATCATGCCGATCTCTCTGCCAATTGGCGTTCAAGCTGGGATGAAGATCATTTATATCTATGGGTCGATGTGCGTGATGAAAAAATTGTACAAGACTCGCCCCATACTTGGGCTGATGACTCAATAGAAGTCTACTTGGATTTGGATAATAGCCGCAGGATAAAATACGATGGTAATAATGACCTGAAGTTATCCTTTCGAATGAAAGATAACACCGTTACGATTGAAGGTATTAAACCCAGTACGCGTGCTAGGAATATATCTAAAAATATTGGCTTTATCATGACAGAATTACCGAAAGGGTATCGTTTAGAAGCCGCCATTCCTTGGGAAACATTAAATGTAAAGCCGCGCCTTAATCAGCATATTGGCTTTGAAATACAAGTTAATGACGATGACACAGGTAAGCACCGTGATGGAAAAATAGCTTGGAATGCTAAAGTAGATAAGGCTTGGAAGAATCCTAAGATGTTTGGCGGGCTGGTTTTGAAGCATTAATGTAGTCGGTGTTAGAGACAGATGAGTGAAGCATCGATAGGATAAATATAGCGTTTATGTGCGTCAGGATATTGCATTGCTCCAACTTCCCCTAGGACGCTTGGAGGTTTCATAGAGGCCACAGAAGTGTCAACTGACCTCTATGAAAGAAGTCTAATTCTGATTAGTAAAATCCAAAAAATTGCTTCAATCCTCGTGTTATTTCCACCCAAGAATAAGTCTGTAAAGTGCCGGTATAAAGCGCTAAGAAGATCACCAGAGCAGAGGTATAAAAGGTCGTCAAATAACCTGCCATCAAATTCTTTAGCCATAATTTATTACCGATGGATTGTATGGCGGCAGAGTTGCTGCGGTTCGTCCAGCGTTGTTGTGGTAGGCGAAATAGGATGTAAATTTTAACAATAGCATTGGTGATTTGCAGAATATAAATAAGAAAGGGGAAGGTTAGGTTTATGCGTCCTGCATAGCGGAAAATAAACAGTGAAATACCGATGCGCGTCATCCCTATCCATGCTAAATAAACGGTTAAAAATGACCAGCCTAGTTTAGCGGTTAGTAATATTGCCGCAATAGGGCTGACGAGTGAAGTCCAAATCACAAATCTTTGATCTATTAAACACCACCAAATATAAAGGGGTACTTTCTTTGGCCCAAGCGCAATAGCGCGCCCATTATTACGCAGCATATTGCCACTCCAGCGCAATAGGTTTTGTAAGGTGCGTTGAAAACCATTGCCCGATATATGTTCCACGGTATAAACCATGACATCCCTGACATAAAGCATTTCGGCTTGTTTTCTAAGCAGTAAATACCATGTGCTTTTATCATCGCCTGAAAGAAAACGAAAGCGTCCCCAGAGCCAATGATCAAGGTAGTCATTTTCTAATCGCTCTATAAAATCGGGTGCGGTAATAACCTGTGAGCGAAACATGGATAAGCGTCCCGTTAAGGTGAGTACACGTTGGGAGAGCGCATGCGATTGCATCATTAAATGGCGTTGTGCAAAACGCAGTTCGGTCATCTCTGCCATCCATTTAGGGCCATGAAAAATTGCCTTTTCATCCGTTGTTAATGCCTGTAAGTCAGGGTTTAAATGAAAGAAGGGAATGCATTTTTGCAAAGTGTCTGGTGTCATTAGTGCATCACCATCCATTAGTACGATAGGACAGTCTTTAATGACTCCATGTCGAGATAAGGAACGCAGGCATTGACCGAGTGCAATGCGCTTATCAGGCAATGTCTGACGGATAGCAATGACTTGAAAATCGGTATCACCCGTATATTGGTGTACATAATGGCGCACGATTTTTTCATCTTGCGGGTCTGCGCTTAAGTAAAGTGTGGCAGGTACACCAATGTTACGGCATTCACGTAACATGGATTTAAGCAATGCTTCGGTGGTTTCTTTTTGCTCTTTATAACTGGCAATTACAAAATAAATATGGGGAGGTTTCCAGCCACTTTTATGGAGTTTATCAGCCTGTTTTCGTAGTGTTGGGAAAGTGATAAACTCATAGATTAGCGCGCGGATTAGGTTTAGAAACCACCAACTATAGCGCCAGATTCCAATGGCAGCTACCAGCACAATCATGCGGTGTTGAAAGAGGTTTTTAGATTCATCTGACATAAAGTAAATCAGTAAATAAAGGCAACAGAAATACAGTATTAGATTAAATAAATCCATCGTTCGCCATTCAAACTGACGCTCTGATTGCAGGCTGTTGAAGTTTTTCATTGGTT
>JAGLDQ010000185.1 GCA_023145535.1 Cocleimonas sp.
AAAGGTAAACAGCCAAAATCGGTGGTGTTAGTAGGGTTTGAAAAAGGAAAACTAATACAGACGCAAACGTTAGATATTCCTTGTTTTCAGCCAATGGCGATTATTAAAGGTGATCTTAAAACAATCGAAGAAAAGATCACGACACTGATTGAATCGAGCCAACTTAAGGATCAGCAAACCATCTGGTTAGAAATTGAAGTTGCCTCACAGGATTATCTCAATGATTTGCAAATAAGACTGCAAAAAATGATCGCTGAACTACCCGTTGAGATATTGCTACTGCGTCGTGAGCGTAAAAATAGGCCGTCTGCGACAATGAATGAAGAAAAAGAAATGCTCAATGAGCTGAAAATAGAGGACGTATTTGCACGTCGTCTAGAAGAAGAGGTGTGGGAAACGGAGGAAGACAAGCAGCGTGTTGAGCGCTTAAAGCTTAATTTTAAACGGGTTGCGGGTGAGTTGAAGGAGCCTTAATCAAAAGCTTGTTGGCTATCTTTTTTTCGAGTTTTTAATACTTGAAAGTAGTGTTCTTGAAGCAGGAGGAATATAGCGTGCATCCAGTTCATAGTGGGTTGATAACTCATTATGAATAACGTCAATATCTTGTCGATATTTCATATAAGCCTCTGCCAAAATAACCTCACTCTCAGCGAGAACCTCAATTTCAACTCGCTGATAACCTTTTTCTTTACCAATGCCTTCCAGCGCATCTAGCCAAGCAAGTGTATCCTGATTGACTTGATATAATTCACCGTTGATATGCTCTAGCTTAGGCTTATCGCCATCAAGCAATAACACAGGCACATAATATTGATCGGCTACCACTAAAGAATAGGGGAGCACGGTCGTACAATTAGCACTATAAAATCGCCCCAAACGTTGCTCACTATAATTTGGAAAGCCACTTTTAAGTGTTCCATAGACAAAGATGTTTTTCATTGGTTAAGCCTTAATGTCATCAAAGTGATGTGCAAAATATTCGACCGACATATCAACAAAAGCTCTTACTTTTGCCGATAGATGTTTGCTTGAAGGATAAAGTAAGGATATATCAGGGGATTCTAGTTTCCACTCAGGTAGGATGATCTTTATTTTATTCGTTTTTAGCAAGTCACCTACAATAAATAGAGGCAATAATGCAATGCCCATTCCATTTGTCATTGCATCACATAGAAGATGCCCATTATTGGCATGTAACCCACCCGTTACGATAATGTGTTTTTTCTCACCTTGAGCATGAGTAAATGACCAATATTTGATGGAATCTGCGTAGGAGTAGGTTAGGCAATTGTGTTGTTTTAGTTCTTCGGGCGTTGTTGGTTCGCCATTTTTAGCAAGATACTCATGCGAGGCACAAAGCATCATCGGGCAGGGCGCTAAGCGGCGCATAATTAACGATGAATCTTCTAAAATAGCAATGCGTAACACAATATCATAGCCCGCTTTAACCATATCCTCTTGTTGGTCACTGAGTTTTATATTGATGTTAACGTTTGGATATTGCTGTTGATAGCGGGCGAGCAATGCGCCCATATGATGCGATCCAAAGGCCATTGGTGCATTAATTTTTAGTACGCCTTGTGGTTCAGCGGTTAATCCTGCTACCGCTGACTCTGCTTCTTTAATTGAATTTAAAATTTGTTTTACCCGCTCATAATAAGCCACTCCCGCCTCTGTTGGTGCTAGCCTACGCGTGGTTCGGTTTAATAAGCGTCCTCCTAGCGATGTTTCTAGTTTAGCTAATTGTTTGCTGACCGTGCCCTTCGATAAATTCATCTGATCCGCCGCCAGACTTAATTGCCCTGTTTCAATAATGCTGCAATAGAGTTTCATTGTATCTAAACGATCCATTTTATTGTTTCTCTAGTGGAAATAATAAGTTTATAGCGCGCTTATTTATTTCTGACAAGTTCTTTCCTATACTTTAATCATCAAACAACGGAGCAGAACTATGCTACAAAATACAAAAACATCCTTTGGATTAATAAGCCGTAGCTTGCATTGGTTGATGGCATTGCTGCTAACAGGATTATTTGCAATGGGGTTATATATGACAAGCCTTGATTATTATGATCCGCTGTATCACAGCTTACCTTGGTGGCATAAAAGCTTGGGTTTATTGGTCTTTTTGTTCTTGTTGTTGAGAGTTATTTGGAGGTTGTCTAATCCGCAACCAGAGAGTCTGAAAACACATAAGCAATGGGAGAAACGCTTAGCACACTTAATTCAGAAACTATTTTATGGGTTCATATTTTTCATTGCTTTATCAGGCTATTTTATTTCCACAGCCAAAGGGAAGGGCATTGAGTTTTTTAATCTATTTGAACTATCTTCAATAATAGCGTTAAAGGAGGGAACGGCTGATTTATTGGGTAATGCACATGAAATAATGGCAATTTTACTTGCTACACTGGTGGTGCTACATGCTTTGGCCGCATTGAAACACCATTTTATTGATAAAGATAAAACACTAATACGAATGATTAAATAGAATCATTCATCACTGAAAAGAGGAAACACAAATGAAAAAAATACTACAAAAAATAGGGTTAAGCGCATCGCTAGCAGGCGTACTTTTGGCATCAAGTGCTGTAATGGCGGATAATTATGTGATTGATAAAAAAGGAATGCATGCAGCCATTCAATTTAAAATTTCACATTTAGGTTATAGCTGGTTATTAGGTCGCTTTAACGATTTTGATGGCAAGTTTAGTTATGATGAAAAAAAGCCCGGTGAGTCTAAAGTTGAAGTCACTATTAACACGAAAAGTGTCGATTCAAACCATGCTGAGCGAGATAAACATTTACGTGGCAGTGATTTTTTAGAAGTGTCTAAATTTCCACAAGCTAAATTTGTAAGCACAGGTTATAAAGAGGGCGCTAATGGTCAAGCAAAAATGACAGGAAAGTTTACCCTGCATGGTGTGACCAAAGATATTGTTATTGATGTGACTAAAATAGGCGCAGGAAAAGATCCGTGGGGGGGGTATCGACGAGGTTTTGAAGGTAAAACACGGATTGCATTAAAAGACTATGGCATTAC
>JAGLDQ010000186.1 GCA_023145535.1 Cocleimonas sp.
CTGCGTAAAATCCTGCATTGCTTGCCAAACAGGCTGATAATCTCGCAGACCAAGTTGTCTTATTTTTATATTGTGCGGAGTCACAAACAATAAATCACAACGCCCAAAGCACTAACTCACAATCTGTTAACGCTTGATAAATCGCATCTAACTGTGGTCTATTTTCAGCATGAATAATCAACGTTAAGCTGGTGTATTTGCCTGTTTTACTCTGACGTATTTTAATTTCATCCGCATCAAAATGAGGATCATGCTGATTCGCTATTTCAATCATACGTTGATGAAACTCAGGCATAGCGGCCCCCATGACTTTAAGGGGGAAGTCACAGGGAAACTCTATTAACGATTCTTCTTCTGAAATTTGCGGTACTGTTTGTTTCATAGTGACACTATATGATAATTAATGACTAATTAGAAAAAAGTTTTTTAAGACTATCCGTTACCGATGTCCACAGACCCCCTGCATCAACGGGTTCTAACGCCACAAGCGGCAACTCTGCAACAACAATATCACCATCCTTAATAATCGCTTTTCCTAAAGGGTCACCACGTTGCACAGGGGCATCAATATCTTTATATAGCTCCATCATGCCTTGAAGTTTTTCATAATGACCTTTTTGGATGGTCACATATAAACCATCAATCGTACCAGCGGGTACTTTATCTGTCGTTCCTTTCCAGACACGCGCTTCGGCTAATACGGAGTTACTGGCATAGAGTTTATGTGTTTCAAAAAAACGGAAGCCGTATTCAAGTAACTGCTGACTATAATCAGAGCGTGTCTTTTCACTATTTGCACCAAGCATCACGGAGATTAAGCGCATATTGTTACGCTCTGCAGAGGCAACCAAGCAATAACCTGCTGACTCAGTATGACCTGTTTTCATACCATCAACGGTTTTATCACGCCAAAGTAGTTTATTCCGATTATATTGCTTAATACCATTATAGGTATAGTGCTTGATTTTATAGAGTTTATAGTATTCAGGATGTCTTTTAATGAGTGCACGTGCTAATTTGATGATGTCTCTTGCCGTGGTGTAGTGCGCTTTGTCAGGCATACCCGATGCATTGACATAATGCGTTCCTTCCATACCCAACTCAGCCGCCGCTGCATTCATTTTATCAACAAAAGCGCTCTCGCTCCCTGCAATATGCTCTGCTAACGCTACTGCCGCGTCATTGCCTGATTGTACAATAAGACCATGCAACATACGTTCTAGTGGTACTTTCTTGCCACCTTCGACAAACATGCGCGAACCTTCCATTTTCCACGCTTTTTCACTGACCAACACACGATCTTCTAAGGTTGCATTACCCTTTGCTAACTCAGTATAGAGTACATAGGCCGTCATGAGCTTAGTAATACTAGCAGGTTCTATGCGCTTAGCTGGATTTTTAGCCGCTAGCTCTACTCCACTAATATGATCGACTAATAAATAGCTTTGCGCATCAAGAACAGGCGCAACAGGTTGATTATCTGCCTTTACCAGCAAAGGGTTTAACAATAAAATACTAATACACAGCATTTTAGCGATTGTTTTTACTGTAACAGTATTAGCAAATTTAGCTAAATTGAATATCATCTTGTAATAATTTCCTTGTGACAAATTCCAGAACCGCCTCCCAGCGTTTCTCAGCCCAATTGATAGAGTAGTTTCTTTGAAAGAAACTGTATTGTAATAACTTCCTGAGAATTATCAATGCAACACTTACACTATATTGTACTTATTTGTGGGTAAATTTTCTTAATTTACGACAACTTTAAATTGCGACATGCCATCGCTGACTAATTTATCTTTCACTCTATCAATCTCAGATTGCTTATGGAACGGCCCAAGGCGCACCATATGTAACATCTTGCCTGCTTTTGTCTTACGAGACTCCATTGCCGCATGGGGCAAACCAATTGATGATAAACGCACAAACGTATCCAAGGCTTGATTTTGATTGGGATAGGTACCCACAACCACGTAATAGTCTTTACTATCAATCACCTCACCCCTTGATTTGGATGATGATTTTTTCCTAGTGATAACAGGCGCTGTCGCCTGCACAGATCCTCCTTGAGCATCGGGAAGACGTAAAGTAGGCGGTACAACCAATGTTGAGTCCTGATCTGCTGAGTCATCAGTTAATTTTAATAAACCGCTGACCTGACTGCAAGAAGTCAAGAGTAAGGATAAACTGGTTAGTGATGCCACAATAAATGATAATTTAATGGTACGGATGGTGTTATTTTTTATCGTTATGTTTTTCATTTTTCTCCCCTTAATTGTATATCTCTTAGATTTATTAGTGTGCTTTATCTGCCCTCACCCTAATCAATCTAGGTATCACTATTTTATCTGTGGATAGATGAAGCAGATATGAATAAGTAGCAGGAGTTTGTTTTTTAACTAAAAAAACGCAATTCTTACCTCCCTCACACACC
>JAGLDQ010000187.1 GCA_023145535.1 Cocleimonas sp.
CCCTAACATAGGAAAAGAGAAATGATATCAGTCATTGGAAATTTAAAAGGCGGCACCGGTAAAAGCACAGTTGCCTTTAATTTGTCTTTATGGGTTGCGACTAATCGTAATGTACTGGTTGCTGTTTATGATTTTGACCCTCAAGCAACCTTGACTGATGCCTTAGAAATTAGAACGGAAGATGGTCATCAGCCGAAAATTAGCCCAAAAAATAATCCGCAAGATTTGGCTAAGGAAAGCAAGGAGACGGAAGTATTAGTTGATATTGGCATGTCCGATATGAATTCTATGCGAGAAGCGATTCAGGAAGCTGACAGAGTGATTATTCCAATTGCTCCAAGTCAGGCGGATGTTTGGTCGACGCAGCGATTTATTAGTATGGTTAGTGATATTCGTGGTTCTAATATGCCAGAAATGCTTGGTTTTATAAATCGTGCCGATACGCATGTTGCTGTTCGAGAGACAGCAGAGGCATTTGAAGCCTTGTCTACGTTAGATGGAATTAAAATGTTAGATGAAAAATTGTATCAGAGGACGGCATATCGTCGTTCATTTAGTGAGGGGTTAGCTGTTTTTGAGATGGACGGAAAGTCAAAAGCAGCACAGGAAGTAGAGGCTTTGGGGAAAGTGCTGTATTAAGGCGGTTTCTTGTTTGAACCCTAAAACACACTGATAATATTGATAAGATTATACTAGGTCATCTGTTTAAAGATGATAATGATGACCTGTTGAGGAGATAAGATAATGTATATAGTTCGATGGTTTGTAGGTCATCCAATCGTTGCTCTTTGGGCGCTCACCATAATTGCTTTGTTACTCAGTATGAGTGGTAACAAAAAACAGGAAGAGGTCGTTGCAGACTCTCATGAAGGTACAAAAGCTACGGAGGTGAAGCATTCTGGGAATACGGAGGCTGGAAAAGTTGATGGTAGTCCAAAAATTAATGCTGATGCGTCACCAGTCGCTACAAATGAACACGTTAATGTCGTGAAGTCTGATGAAACACCGGCAGCAGTAGTCGCTACTTCATCACAAGCGGCAACCAGCAATTTATTGTCTCCTTCTAATGCTGATGCTGCTGCTGAAAAAGCGGATCAGCAAATCCCAATGCAAGGTTTGGGTGAAAAATCTATTGAGGATTTATTACTAATGGCAAGAGAGTCCTATTGGAATAATGGACTGGATGAAGCGGCCGAGATTTATCAGCAATTAATTCAGCGTGAGCCTAACGTTGTTGAACACAAAGGTGAGCTGGGCAATGTCTATTGGAAACAAGGTTTTCCTGAAAAATCGGCAGATCTTTATGCTGAAATAGCACTCCCTATGATTAAAAATGGTCATGCAGATCGTGTCGCTAATATGGTTGGTTTTATTAAGTTGTTTCATCCAGAAAAAGCGGCAGAAATAACGAAGACATTACAGGGTTTGGGAAATTTAAAGTAACAAAGTTAGCTGTAATTCGCACAGAAATTTATTTCTAGTTGCAATAACATCGCAAAGGTTATTTGCCCAAAAAATGTTTTGGAAAGATAACCTTTGAAATGATTTAAGCAGGAATAAAAGAATTTCTATGCCCGCTTTTTGGGTGAAAATAAGATGGGTAAGTTTGTTTTTGAACTTCCATAAAGTAGATAACGGGTATAGGTGATAAAATGCCGCAAAATAGCGATTTAAATAAGGATTATGTAAAAGATTTAGAACTCGAATTAAGAACATTTGAGCAAAAATCAGAAGGGAGTGATAAGACGATGCGTCTTATCGTTTACCCTGCAATATTTGCCTTTATTGTTTTGGCAAGTTACGGCTTCTATTTGATTCAATCATTAGCATCGGATGTCAATAATATGGCCGGTACGATGGAAAAAATGGCGAACTCTGTTGACCGAAATATGGAGTCAATTTCCGATACGATGAAAGATATGAATGGAGATGTTAGTAATTTAACATCAACCATTAGGGGCATGTCGGGTGATATTGGTGATATGAGTCGTAATACCAAGACAATGGTTAATAGCTTGGGAGGCATGAAGGCGGCGACCTATGATATGGCGGCTTCGACGAATAATATGCAACGTGATATGTGGAGTCTTAATCAAAATATTTCGACGCCGCTTAGTATGATGAATAAATTTCTCCCGTGGAAGAATAATAGTGCAGGGCCTTTTCCAGGCTCTATAGCGCCGTTACCACCCTCTTACTATCCCGCACCAAAACAAAATTTACCCATTCAGCAAATGCTTCCTTTACCGGTACTTCCTGCAATTCCTGCGCTTAAAGGCAGTAATGGTCAGAGTTCTTTAGGCACGTTACCAAACAATGGTGTGTAGAAAGCAAGCTATCGTATTCAGTATAGCTTGCCTATTGTTCCTTATGCTTTCCCCTATCTTGCTAAAAATATATAATAATCGTGTCATTTGAAAGCTTTTGTATAGATGCCAATATCTTGTGCTCTATACGCTTAAACACTTGTGGGGATTAGGCCATTCTGTTTATTTCAACGTGGTGCTGTGGCTTTTTACAGTGATGGTACTTATGTTTATGTTACTAAAGGATATGTTAAATGACGCCAGATAAAAAAATGATGCACCGTTTAGATCGCTTGCAAACACATCTAAAACGTGAAAATCCCGTCCTTGTCTCGGTTGTTGATCGTTACCGCAATCTGGATAAAATAGCACAAAAAATAGGTTTGCTAAAAGTGAGTGAATCTTATGCAACACAAATTTCATGGTGGCCATTAGTTTCAGTGCTAGGTACCTTCTCCGCTGGTAAATCTAGCTTTGTTAATACTTTTTTGGGTCTTGATCTTCAGGAAACAGGTAATCAGGCGGTTGATGATCGTTTTACCGTGATTACTTATAGTGCTGATAAAGAAGTTCGCACCCTTCCAGGGGTAGCGCTAGATGGTGATCCACGCTTCCCTTTTTATAAAGTTAGTAAAGAAATAGAAGAGGTTAGTGAGGGTGAAGGGGCGAAGATAGGTAACTATCTGCAAATGAAGGCAACACCTAGCGAGAAAGTGCGCGGTAAAATCCTTATTGACTCACCAGGGTTTGATGCGGATGAGCAACGCAAATCCATTTTAAAAATTACAGATCATATTATTGGTCTCTCTGATTTAGTGCTGGTGTTATTTGATGCGCGCCATCCTGAGCCAGGTGCAATGCAGGACACGTTAGAGCATTTAGTTCGCGGCGCGCAACGACGTAATGACAGTAGTAAATTCCTCTTTATTCTTAACCAGATTGATACTTCTGCAAGAGATGATAATCTTGAGCAAATTGTATCTTCATGGCAGAAGTCATTAATCCAGACAGGGCTTGTCTCAGGAAGCTTCTATGTGATGTATAATGAAGAGCTAGCTGTTCCTGTTGAAGATAAAAATGTATGGCAACGTTATGTTTCAAAGCGTGATGCCGATTATAAAAAAATAATGAAGCGCATTGATGGGGTGGATACAGACCGTGTTTATCGTATTACTGGTGCGTTAGAGTCATTAGCAAATCAGATTGAACAACAAGCAATACCGCAAATTACGCAAGCTAAACAGTCATGGCGCAAGCGCGTACTTTGGATTGATGCAATCATTGGTTCATTATTGTTGGGCGGCACTTTATTTGCTACTAGCGCATTAGGATTATGGGATTTTTCAGCTATACCATCTCCTCGTTCGTTACTGATCGCCGCTATTGTGTTTGCCGTGGTGTTCATCGCATTGCACTTTTTTATTCGTCGCAAAGTTGCTAACCGCATTGCTGATTCTTTAGAAACAGATTCCGCTGTTGGAAATATTCAACAAGCATTTTTGAAAAATACTAAAATATATCGGAGTATTTTCTTTGAGAAGCCCGCAGGTTGGGGGCGAAGAACAATGAATAAGTTGAATGAGGTTCGCCATGATATTGAAGTCTTTGTGCAGGACTTGAATGATAAATTTACTAGCCCAGCGGGTGAGGGGCGTAATAGCGAAGAAAAAGAGCAAGGCAAAAGTGATGAGCCTGCAACACAGCAAGCTGAAATTAAAGAGCAGGATAACAGCAAAGAACACGCTAAGCCTAAGCAGCAAACTAAGGACAGTATAGAAACCAAGGAAGTAAAGTTGTGAGTAGATCTCAAGAGTTATTTTTAAAGGCAAAAGAAACCATTCCAGGTGGCGTAAATTCCCCTGTAAGAGCATTCAAAAGTGTGGGTGGAACCCCATTATTTATAGAAAGAGCAGAAGGGGCGTATCTTTATGACGTTGATGGAAAGCGCTATATTGACTATGTTGGTTCCTTTGGGCCGATGATCGTCGGCCATGCCAACCCAGAAGTTATCGAAGTCGTACAACAGGCGGCAGTCAAAGGATTAAGTTACGGCGCACCAACCGAAATCGAAATCACCATGGCGGAGCGTATTCAAGCGCTAATGCCATCGATTGAAATGGTACGTATGGTCAGTTCGGGGACGGAAGCGACCATGTCAGCGATTCGTTTGGCACGTGGTTTTACGGGGCGGGATAATATCGTCAAATTTGAAGGGGGCTATCATGGTCATGGTGATTCATTGTTGGTGAAAGCAGGTTCTGGTGCATTAACTTTCGGTGAGCCAAACTCGCCAGGAGTCCCCGCAGACTTAGCGAAACACACACTGACACTTGATTATAATGCGTGTGAGCAGGTTGAAGCACTCTTTAAAGAGATGGGCGATAGTATTGCCTGTATTATTGTAGAACCTGTTGCGGGGAATATGAATTGCATTCCACCAGTTGAAGGCTTTTTAGAAACACTACGTGACGTTTGTGATCAATATGGTGCCGTGCTAATTTTTGATGAAGTGATGACGGGTTTTCGGGTTGCATTAGGTGGCGCGCAATCGGTTTATAAGGTAAAACCTGATTTGACAACACTAGGTAAAATCATAGGCGGTGGGATGCCTGTTGGTGCTTTTGGTGGGCGTAAAGATATTATGCAGGCACTATCACCTATTGGACCTGTTTATCAGGCAGGTACTTTATCAGGCAATCCTATTGCGATGGCAGCAGGGTTAAAGACGCTAGAAATTATCTCTAGAGCGGGTTTCTATGAGGATTTAATCGCAAAGACCACAAAGTTTGTAACAGATATGAAGATCGTTGCCCGCAAAAATAATATTGCGCTGAGTAGCAATCAAGCAGGTGCAATGTTTGGTCTGTTTTTTTCCGATATTGACGGTATAAAAAGTTTTTCAGAGGTGACTCAATGTAATATCGAGCGCTTTAATATCTTCTTTCACGCGATGCTGGATGCGGGTGTGAACATTGCGCCTTCTGCTTATGAGACAGGTTTTGTTTCAAGCGCGCATACCGAAGCAGACCTGCAACAAACGGTCGATATTGCCGATAAAATATTTGCATCGTTGGATTAAATAAACACTTGTAAACAGCAACTAATGAGGAACTATCTCTTCGATTAGCACTCTTACCCTTAGAGTGCTAAAATGTCATCAGACATAAGGAAGAAATACAATATGATCAGTACACATACGATACATAATCAATTAATCCCTGTAACCGCAGGCAGTATTGATAACTACATTCAGTCAGTCCATGAACTACCTGTTTTAACGGTAGCAGAAGAGAAAGAGTTGGCATTTCGTTTGCGAGATAATGAAGACCTTGATGCGGCGCGGATGTTAATTTTACATAATTTACGTTTTGTGATTAAAGTGGCGCGTGGATATAACGGTTATGGTTTACCGTTGGCAGATTTGGTTCAAGAAGGTAATGTTGGTTTGATGAAGGCCGTTAAACGCTTTGATCCAACGATGAATGTGCGCTTGGTCTCCTTTGCTGTTCATTGGATTCGTGCAGAAATGCATGAGTATATTTTACGCAATTGGAAGATTGTAAAAGTAGCGACGACGAAAGCGCAACGTAAATTGTTTTTCAATCTTCGCAGTAGCAAGAAGCGTTTAGGTTGGTTAAATCAGGCCGAAGTCAATGATGTTGCTGATACGCTAGGGGTTACTAGCAAAGATGTGATGGAAATGGAAAAGCGCATGAGCGGCATTGATATGGGCTTTGATCTAGCGCCGGGGCAAGAAGATGATGATAATGCTTACTCGCCTAGTCTCTATCTGAAAAATGATCAGCCTGACCCTTCCGAAATACTGGAAGAGCAAGACTGGGAAAACCACAAAAAAACCTTATTTACGAAGGCGTTAGCTAAATTAGATGAGCGGAGTAAAGATATTCTTGCGAGTCGTTGGTTGATGGCGGATAAGAAGGCTACTTTACAAGATCTTGCGGGTAAATATGGAATTTCTGCTGAGCGAATTCGCCAGCTAGAAAGTAATGCGATTAAGAAAATTCAAGAATCTGTTGTCGCATAAAAAATATAAGATATTGCAAGCATAAAAAAGGCCGCTAAATAGCGGCTTTTTTTAGGCTTGGGGTCTTTGTTTATTAGGCAAAAACAACTGAGAAAAAACTAAACCAAGCAAAAAGAATAAGTCCAATAACTAATACCATCGGTAAACCAAAATCTAAACTAAACATATCTTTCTCCTATGAAGGGGGATAACGGTAGAAATAGTAGTGTATTACTGCATTCTTATCAAGCATCCTAATATTTTATCTGTATTCTAAAGATAACCTTGATAAGAATTTTTGATAAATTCTTGCTTTTTTGGGTATGAACAACGACTATTAGCGCATGAGCAAACAATCCAAACAGCCAAATTTTGAATCAGCGATGACTCAACTAGAGTCATTAATTACGCAAATGGAACAGGATGATTTATCATTAGATGCCGCATTAAAGAACTTTGAAAAAGGCGTTTCATTAACTAGAGTCTGTCAATCTTCATTAAATGATGCAGAGCAACGTATAAAAATTCTCACTCAGGGAATTGAAGAAGATTTTTTAATTGATGAGTAGTAATAATATAGTAAGTCCTCAAGCACCCCCGCGTGCTGCTGAAAAAATAGTGCAGTATCAGCAAAGAATAGAAAAAGTTTTAAATAATAAGCTGCCTGATGCTGCAACAGAACCTCGTTTATTACATCAAGCAATGCGCTATTCTGTTTTAGAGGGAGGCAAGCGTATTCGTCCTTTGCTAGTTTATGCCGCAGGCGAGTGTTTTCAAGCGGATAAAAAGATATTGGATGCGCCAGCCGCCGCGATAGAATTATTGCATGTCTACTCGTTAATTCATGATGACCTTCCATCGATGGATGATGATGATTTACGGCGCGGTAAAGC
>JAGLDQ010000188.1 GCA_023145535.1 Cocleimonas sp.
TCTACGATTGAGCATATTATGTCGGCGTTGGCAGGATTGGGGATTGATAATGCCTATGTTGATATTAATGCCGTAGAAGTACCCATTATGGATGGTAGTGCGGCACCTTTTGTTTTCCTCATTCAATCGGCGGGTATTGAAGAACAATTTGCCGCCAAGAAATTTGTTAAAATTACGAAGCCAATCAAATTTGAAAATAGTTCAGGCTGGGCGGAACTGACCCCCTTTGATGGTTTTAAAATTGACTTTAAAATTGATTTTGAACACCCTGCTGTTAAAGAAACTCGCCAATTTCTTTCGTTAGATCTATCCAATCAATCGTATGCACGAGAAATAAGCCGTGCTAGAACTTTTGGCTTTATGCGTGATGTTGAGTTAATGCGCTCAAAAAATATGGGCTTAGGAGGGAGTTTAGCGAATGCTGTCGTATTAGATGATTTTCGTATTCTTAACCAAGACGGTCTGCGTTATGAAGATGAGTTTGTGAAACATAAAATGTTGGATGCGGTTGGGGATTTATACACGATAGGGCATGGCATTATCGGCGCATACTATGGTTATAAGTCAGGTCATGCCATTAACAATCTTCTATTGCGTGAGTTATTAGTTCAACAAGACGCATGGGAAGTGATTACACTTGGGCAAGAAAAGAAAGCCCCCGTTTTTCTTGTTGGCGATTATGATTTTGCATAAATTAAGCGGCTGCATATTTTCAAGTCAATAGTTTGAGGTTTTTTGGCGAATAATTGCAGGATCTAGATAACAATAAATGCCTAATAAATTCAAATCATCCCTACCGAAGGTTAAAACATTGACCCTTCATAAAATCGAAAATAATATTTACACAGCAAGAAAAAGTATGAAGGCTTATCATAGTGTCAGTTTGGCTAAAACCTCAAGTGAAAATCAAATTTTACCCATTGATGAAATTATTAAGAAGGCTACCTGTAGATTATAAAAACTTACCCATATTATTTGCTAAACATCTAATAATTCATCAGAATATTTAACATATTCAGCTTCTATATAAGCTAATAGCCTGTATCCTAAACGCTTAACTAGTTTACTATTTAGTAGTTTTGCAAGAGTATTTTATACAATGTGTGTAAGGCTTACACCGCTGATTTATACCCACCTTGCAGATCTTTCTATTCATACTAAACTAGTGGGGTTATCTACTAGCATACTTAAATACCTATAAATAAAATATTTTACTAATAAAATTTGCTAATAGATGGTAGTTTAGTTAATGTTTAAAAAATGTAACATGGGGATGGCATCGGGATGAGAAGTAACAAAATTAAGGTTTTTTTAATAACACTCGTATTATTGATGGGGGGAGTAGTGCCTTCGGTGAATGCGCAACAACCACCAATTTATAATAATTTACCCCCTGAAATACGTAATATCCTCAATAAATCACGACTTTCTCCCTATGGCATGAGCGCTTATGTGCATGCGGTGGGTTCTCCGCGCCCCTTACTTGCCTTTAAAGAAAATGTAGCACGCGCGCCTGCGTCTGTCATGAAATTGGTAACCGCGCATGTTGCCCTCGGTGTTTTAGGGCCAAATCATCGTTGGCCTGTCAATATTTTTACAACGGGTAGAATTCAGGGCGGCCGTTTAACGGGTGATATCTATGTTAAAGGCTATGGTGCGCCTGACTTTAGTACGGCTGATTTGCGTAATCTTTTAAATCAATTACGTCGACGTGGTATTCACAGTATTCAAGGGAGACTGGTTTTTGATAATAGTTTTTTTAATACATTGAATCTGAACCCTGGTGCATTTGATGGTAAGCCGTATAGTGCTTATAACGCCCAACCTGATGCCCTGTTATACAATGAGCGTATTACTGATTTCTCTGTGAGTGCCAAAGGAAAACGGGTTTCTGTTAGAGCAAAGACACCTGCTCATAATCTTCGTATCGTGAATAAAATGCGAAAAGTGCGCCGTGGTTGCCGTCCTAGAATTAGTATTTCTAGAAAAGGCGGTCGAGTAACGGCAACCTTTAGGGGGACATTCTCTTCACGTTGTGGAACACGTAATTACTCACGTGTATTAATGAACCCTGCTAATACACTCTTTTCTGCAATTAAAACGATCTGGCGACAGGATTTAAGAGGCAATATACAAGCCAAATTTGCTATTGGGCGCACACCTAACCATGCTAAAAAATTGGCAACCTTTAATTCCCGCACTTTGGCACAAATACTGCCTAAGCTAGGCAAAGACAGTAATAATGTGATGGCGCGGCAGTTAATGCTAGCCATTGGTGCAAAACGCTATGGCGCACCAGGCACCCCGCGCAAGGGAGCAGAGGCTATTGGAGATTTCTTAAATAAAAGAGGTTTACATTTCCCCGAGTTGCGGATAGAAAATGGCTCAGGATTAAGCCGCCGCGCACGTATTAGCGCTAAGCATGTTTCCGATTTGTTAATGGATGCTTATAAGAGTCCTTATAGAAATTTATTTATGCAGTCTCTTTCGATAGCGGGTGTTGATGGAACAATGAAAAGACGCTTGCGCCATACTCCGGTCAAGGGACGCGGCTTTTTTAAAACAGGAACGCTGCGTAATGTACGCGGTGTTGCTGGCTATGTTAAAGCTGCTGATGGAAAAACCTATATGGTATCCATCTTACATAATGATCCCAAGGCATCAAGCCGCGCAAGAAAGAGTCATGACAGCTTAATAAAGTGGGTCTTTTGGGGGGGTAAGCGACAAAATATTGCGCAGGGTTATTAAAAAAATTAAGACGTGTTTATAAAATATCTCGTTCCAAAATAAAATCGTTGGAACGAGATATTTTTTTGGCTAAAAAACTAAAATCATTTACGCCTTGTTATTTTTTCACACCAATTAATTCAATCTGGTAACCATCAGGATCTTCAATAAAAGAAATAACCGTTAAGCCTGCATTCATAGGCCCCGCTTCGCGCAAAATTTTCCCACCCGCTTGTTTAATACTATTTGTCGCGGCATAAACATCATCCACTTCAAGTGCAATATGTCCGAATGCATTGCCTATCTCATACGCATCGGTATCCCAATTATGGGTTAATTCTAGCACTGTATTTTCTTTTTCATCACCATAGCCAAGAAAAGCAAGCGTAAACTTCCCTTCGGGATATTCTTTCTGGCGTAGTAATGTCATCCCTAAAATATGGGTGTAAAACTCAATAGAACGTTGTAAATCAACAACACGCAACATGGTGTGAAGAATTCGCATAAAAGGCTCCTTAATTTAAAAAATTAATTGATTATACCAAGGTTAAACGACACTCCCAAACAAGACATCCGATTACCCCACAATACCCAGTTTATCCAAAGCACTAGCAACCCAATTTTCATGAAATGGGAAGCGGTATTTCCTGTTCTTCCATCATAATTTCAAGCAGGTGATTATAGTGCGTCTCATCGTCAAGACCAACAGGATGGTTGGCGTATTAATACTTGCGCTAATAACACAGAGATCATTTAAACGACTCCTGTGAAAATTATACTTGCTCAAACAAAGGCAACTAGTATAGAATAACGCGCTTTTGGCTGCTCTGAAAATATTAGTAAGTACTGATATATAAAGCTCAGGTAGCTTTGCTATTAGAACAGATTTGGAGAATGGTCATGGCTCGTATATGCCAAGTAACAGGAAAGCGTCCAGTATCGGGAAATAACGTATCGCACGCTCATAATAAGACAAAACGACGTTTTATACCAAACCTTCACTCACACCGTTTTTGGGTTGAGAGTGAAAACCGGTGGGTTAAACTTCGCCTTACGGCTAAAGGCATGCGTATTATTGATAAGAAAGGGATTGATGCCGTTCTTGCTGAAATGCGTAAACGTGGCGAAAAAGTATAATTAGCGGCGTTGCATACGTCCCCATAGATCGAGGATTTACCCATGCGTGATAAAATCAAATTAGTATCAAGTGCTGGCACAGGTTACTACTACACAACAACTAAGAACAAACGTACGATGACTGAGAAGCTAGCGCTTAAAAAATATGATCCTGTTGTACGTAAACATGTAATCTTTAAGGAAGCTAAAATCAAATAGTGATTTTTCTTTTAGATTTAAAAAGCCTGTCCTTGGATAGGCTTTTTTTATACCTATAATTTTTTTCGATACCGAGTTTTGACATGATTTCCCACGAAAATGATGGAGAAGCCTGTTAAAGTCCAAACTTTATTAAATTCTCAATCCTTAGCATCCTTTTTGTTATCTGTTTCAACCGAGTGCTGTTCACCCTCAAGTTCAACCATTGTATCTTCTGCCCTTAACTGCTTCGCACAAAGGTCTAGATATTCGTCCAATTTTTCTTTTACTATCTTATCTTCTTTTGCGTAAGTGCTACATTGCGTCTGTATTTCCTCTGGAGAGCGACCTTCAAGACCAGGCTCTACCATTGTTGCCTCAGCACGCAATTCCTCAAGACAAGACTCTGTATATTCTTTTAATTCATCTTCTTTAATCCCCTCATTTTTCGCAAAGTCCTTGCAAGTATCTTGAAAAATCTCATCCTTTAGAAGGTCTATTGCTTTAGATTCATTTTCATTAAGTGCTCCAGTCTCTATAGCAACCTCATTAGCGGTATTCTCCGTTTTATTGAATCCTGCAAAATACCAATAGGCTACCGCTGC
>JAGLDQ010000189.1 GCA_023145535.1 Cocleimonas sp.
AATTACTGAGAATTAATTAAATCGACTCAGTATTTGTGCTAGTTTTAATCGCTACAATTGATGCCGTAAAATGACATACTTTGCCATTGATCAGATTGATGGGATAAAAAATAAATAACGACAGTCAACTTCCTTCCTTACACGACAAAAAATAGACTAATGAATAAAATAAAAACAATAATACTCAGTACCCTTCTTCTTGCGTTAATAACACCATCGCTGAGCTTTGCAGAAAGTGCATTATCACGCTTTTCCCGTTTGCATAACGCCGGGTTGCTCGTAACCGATAGTCAGGGGACAACCTTAAAATCTAAGCGCGCTAATCAATCGTTTGTGCCTGCTTCTACGGTGAAAATAGCAACCGCTTGGTTGGCATTAAAACGCTGGGGTGAAACACATCGCTTTCGTACTGATTTCTTTTTTGATCGTCGTGATAACACCTTATCGGTGAAGGGAAGTGGTGATCCGTATTTGGTTTCTGAAGAACTAGCGATCATTGCCAGCCAACTTGCACGACGTGGTATCCAGCAGGTAGATCGTATTGCGTTGGATAATTCATTATTTGAAGATGGCTTAGTACTCCCTGGCACAGGCAAGAGTAATAATCCCTATGATGCGGTTCCTTCTGCGTTAGCTGCAAATTTTAATACCGTTAATATTAAAAAGCGTAAAGGGAAGGTTATTTCAGCTGAAAAACAAACGCCCTTAACGCCCTTTGCAATTAGTATGAAAAAGCGTTTTAAGCGGGGTACATTACGTGTGAACACAGGCAGAGATCCGCACAATGCCGAACGTTATTTTGGTGAGTTATTAATAGCCTTTTTACGTAAAGAAGGTATTCAGGTCAGTAACCATATTGTGGGGGAAAGAGCACCGCAAATGAAGCCAATTTATCAACATCATAATAGCCGCACTTTGGCAGAAGTGATTCGCCCCATGTTAAAATATTCAACCAATTTTATTGCTAATCAATTGGCGTTAACTCTCGCGGCGGATGCTTACAAGCGCCCTGCTAATGCTCAACTGGTTAAGCGTTATATGAACCGTACCTTGCAAGCACATTTCCATTGGAAAAGCTTTAACCTCCAAGAAGGCGCAGGTTTATCCCGTAAGAATCGTTTAAAGCCAGCTCAACTGGTCAGCCTACTGCATGATTTTAAACGTTGGAAGCACCTTCTTCCTAAGAAAGAAACAGGGGTTTATGCTAAATCAGGTACGTTAAAAGGCGTGAGCACTTTGGCAGGCTATTTAGTGCAAGGCAATGAGTGGAAGCCATTTGCCTTAATGATGAATCAGTCTGTACCGCTTAAATTGCGTAATCGTATTGCCGTGCAGTTGAGGCGAACCTTGTAAGGTTGAATAAAATTTTGAATAGGAATCTACTATTCAAAAAATAACAGCGTTGTGGCACCGCCGTATTCTCTTACAGTGCTAATAGCATATCCGTAATTGAATACAAAATAGGATATTCGGATTGAAACACGGGTCTTTCTAACATATACACCGGCAAATTCTTTTCCCTTGCGACTTGTATTTTTGCCTCTACACTTTTTCCGCCACTATTTTTACTGATTAAAGCCTCTATTTGATGCCTTTTAAATAATTTTCGCTCATCTTCAAGAGTAAAAGGGCCAATACTTTCTATCCATCTCATCGTATTGGTTTGCTTTGTATTAGTAGCGATTGCTGAACGCACAATATAATGCTGTTGTGGATTTTTCTGGGAAATAAATTCAGGAGATAACAGTCCTATAGTGAATAATAGTCGTGCGCTATTTTTCTCATTTTGATCAAGCATCGGGGTTAATTGCGCCATCTCTTGAAAAAAAATCCAGCGATCATTTTTTTGCGGTTGCCATGCAGGGCGTAGATAATGAAAACAAGGAAGCGAGCAATGTTTCGCGGCTAATTGGGCATGGTGACTCATATTGACCGCATAGGGGTGAGTGGCATCAAGAAGACAGTCAATATGCTGTTGCTGTAAAAATTCGATCAGACCTTCTACACCGCCAAAGCCGCCTGAATGTATTTCACACGGAAGTTGAGGCGCACGAACATGACCTTTTACGCTGTAAATAACCTCATATTGTGCTAAAGCTAGTTTACACAGTGTAATAGCATCGGATGTTCCGCCAAGTATCAGTAGTTTCATCCGAACGAACCCGCATGACCGACTGCCTCACCCGTACGATTGATTGCCCAAATTTCGCAAAGACATTGCTTAGGGATGATTGAATTCACTTTCAGTAAGGCTAAATCACAGATCTTAGCGGCTAAATCAATTCCTTGTTGTTGGCAATATTGCAATGCTTCAACACTGGTATTACTTTGTCGTATTTTTGTTGCTAGTGCTTGATTAGCGCCTAAGTTGATGGCTATATTCGCCAGAAAAACCAAATCAATAGCCGATTTTCGGCTATGTAAATCAAGATGTCCTGCCGCTAATTTACTTATTTTTCCAAACCCACCCACAATCGATATTCGCTTAATGGGGGCTTTTTTTAAATGCTTTAGCACCGCTCCAACAAAATCGCCCATTTCTATTAATGCCATATCGGAAAGTTGATATTGAGTACGAATCATCGCTTCACTGGATGAGCCTGTACACGCTGCAATGTGTTTAATATGATTTGCCTGAGCCACGTCAAGGCCTTGATGAATAGAAGCGATATAGGCAGAGCAAGAGAAAGGACGCACAATCCCTGTCGTCCCTAAAATAGATAAGCCCCCCATAATTCCCAAGCGTGGATTCATTGTTTTAAGCGCCAGTGCTTCGCCATTTTTAATACTCAGCGTAACGGAAAACCCATCGGCATAGTGTTGCTCATCGGCGAGTTGTTGCAAATGTTGTTGTATCATTAAACGGGGCACAGGATTAATGGCAGGTTGATTCGGCGCTATGGATAACCCCTTTCGGGTAACCATGCCAACCCCTTCTCCAGCATGAAATTCAACACCTTGCTTTGCTGTTAACGCAATATGCGCGCAAATTAAAGCCCCATGCGTCACATCAGGATCATCACCAGCATCTTTTATAGTCGTAGCCATTGCCCCCGTTGGGGTCAGTTCACAACAGTGCAGGGTAAATTCAACAATTTGTCCTTTAGGTAACGTAATTGAACACTGTTGAATTGTGGGGAGATGAAAGAGTAAGCGTGCCGCCGCTACGCTGGTAACTGTTGCACAGGCACCTGTGGTATAGCCACTCCGTAAGGGCAATTTTTTTTCAGCTGTTTCTTCACGCATGGTGTCTAAAATTAACGTTTCAGCTCATTTTTAGCCAAGGTAAGCCATTTTTTGTAATTTGATCGATAGTATTTATCGGATAAATCCGCTTTTTGTAAGATGGCTTCTAATACAACGGTGGATTTTTTATTATGACCTTGTTTCTTAAGTAACATAGCGTAACGATAGGAAGCTTCTGGCCCAGCAAAAGACTGATCAAGCACGTTGTATTCTTTTAGCGCGGCTTCTGCTTCGCCCAGATGTTCTAATGCTCCCGCATACAGTAAATGTGCGTTAGGATTTTTATAATCAGGATTTTTAACGATTAAATCCTCTAATATTTGTTGGGTACGCCTATAGTTTTCTAAACCAAATTCTGACCTTGCTAAGCCCACCATCATATCAGGATCGGATGCGTGTATTCCTTTCAGTGATTTTTCATAGAGAGACTTCGC
>JAGLDQ010000019.1 GCA_023145535.1 Cocleimonas sp.
GCCGAAGGTGCTGGCGTTCATGCGGTGATAGCGCCTAAAGATAAAGCCGCAGGTCTTACACCCACTGCGCGCAAAGTAGCATCAGGTGCAGCAGAAACGATTCCTTTTGTACAAGTGACCAATCTGGTACGCACGATTGATTTACTAAAAGATGCGGGCGTATGGATAACGGGAACGAGTGATAAAGCGACCGAAGCACTTTATGCGGGTGATTATAAAACACCAACGGCAATCGTAATGGGAGCAGAAGGGAAGGGGTTGCGACGTTTAACAGAAGCGCATTGTGATCATTTAATCTCAATTCCAATGGCAGGTAAGGTTTCTAGTCTTAATGTTTCTGTTGCTACGGGGGTTTGTTTGTATGAAGTCGTGAGGCAACGCCTAGAGTTGGGAGCGCTATCATCCTGACAGTGCTCCCAAAGTACATTTTTTGTTACGGCTAACTATTTGCCACTTATCCAGTTTTTAACATCGCTATCACTAAAGTTAGGGTGATCAATGAGCCATTCTGAGGCTCTTTGTCCTTGTATTTCAGTGTTGCGATAGTCTGATCCAAAGATAGATCCGATCGTCATCCATAATCTATTTTCCTCAACGCTACTCGGCCCGACAGCGGCACCATCCCCTACCGCACCTTTAACCGCTTCTTTTGCTGTTGATTCTCCAGCAGGGTAAGTATCAGTAATATAGCGCTGGAAAGCGCCTCCTGCGGATCGACTACTGCTTGTTCCCCAGTCAAATATGCCAAATGAGGTGTCGACGATACCTGTTGGAGGGTAAGAGGACTTTGCATAATCATCCACCTGATCTTTTAGAAAGCCAACGGAGTATTTTTGTCCTTTAATTTCAACAATACGATCATTAGGAATAACCATGCCATCAAGTTGATTTGTTCCTCCAATAGACACGCCACCGCCAGAAACCACCCCATTATCAGGGTCAAGAATCGTGTTATTATGGATATTGTTAATGTCTTCTACTGATAGATGATAATAACTTGGGCTACCACCAAGAGGGTCTCCGCCCGTTGTGGCTAAATTTGAGCGGGTATAAACAATATCACCAACACTTAATTTTCCATTACGATCACGATCAATAATGCCTTGAATACGTTCATTTTTATCCTTTAGATTAAGGGCTTCGGTGATATTGGCACGTTGTTCGCTGGAGGGGCTGGTATCGCCTAATTGACCCGTGCGACCATTGATATGCTCGGCATTATCAGCGCTGATTGCATAGCGAACATTGATTGTGCCCGTTTCTCTAAATAAAGTACCAGTAACCGTATCACCTGCACTGATTTTTCCGTCGCCATTCTTATCTTCAACCATCGCATTTTTAATATTAAACACATGATTCACTGATTTCTTTTGTGTGTCTGATAGGGTTAATTCGCTCCCGATTGGATTATCAAGATTTTTAAAATTGCTGATAGAAAGATACAGCTCTTCATCGGCCATCATTTTACTTTGATCAATGAAAATGGATTCGGGAATGCCTGTTTCAGCGTTATATTTAACATCGACTTTAGCGGCATTCTTATCAAGCGCATTACCAATGGTTTTAAACAGGTCATTGATATTAAGCTGATTGTATTCAGGTACGGCTGCTTTGCTGCCATCAGAAAATCTAGCATCAACAATTGTATTGCCTTTAATGGTTAAATCAACCGATTTACGGGCATCACCTGCAATATATCCATCGCGTTGCAAGGTAAATGAATAGCTTTCAGGGCGTGAACTTTCCCATTGAGAAACATTGGTTTTATAGTCAGTGTGGGCTTGTGTATTACCACCTTGTAAATATTGGTCGATTTCACTTTGTGTCAAGGTATGAAACTCAATACCCACATCGAATGCTCCACCCATTGCTTCTTTTGATGTTGCAATAGGGCGACTAAAATGTTGGATTAAGACAGTATCCCCCGCAGAGAGTTTGCCATCAGAATTATTGTCGTATATTTTTCTATCAATATTAGCCGTACCCACATTAAGCACATTACTTAAGCGTTGACGTTGCTCATTAGAAAGTCCTTTACGAATATCAAGTAATGGATTACTTCTATCCTTTTCAATAAAAGCAATATCGGCTTCCGTTAATGTATGATCATAGGTTGTATCAAAGCTACCTTCTAGTCTGAAACCGCCAATGGTGTTTAGTTTGACAACATCACCAACCCCAAGTTTGCCATTCCCATCTTTATCAATAGCAATACCAGTATACTGAATGCTCCCTCCATCAAACAGATTAGGGGGTGGTTTACGATTAAAGCGTGCACCAATCGCATCTTGTTGTTTATCCGTTAATTTTAACTCATTCTCTACGTTACTTGTCTGTAGATTAGTGGCCGTAATAGTTTGCCCGCCATCAACAGGCATTTGATCACGATCAATGACGATTTCGGTTGGCATACCTGTTTTTGCATCGTATTTAACTTCAATTTGTCGCCCTTTATCAATCGCATCTTGAATAATGGCAAATAAACCATTAATGGATTGTTGATTGTCTTTAGGTGGTTCGCCTCTTACGTTCGCAAATTGTGCATCACTTACTTTGCCGTTGTTAACGGTAATATCAACAGGGCGGGTTGCTTCTGTTGGGCAAAAGCAAGTGCGTTGAAACTGATAACGATAATCCTGTATATCACTTTTTCCCCATTTTTGCTTATTTTCGTTGAGTTCTTTTTGTGTATCTGCTAGCGCAGTACCACTAATAATAGAAGCCTGTTGTTCAGACAAAATCATCCGACCTAATTCAATTTCGGAGTTTTCGCCTGGTTTTAGTGGGCCAGTGTCGCCTTTTGTAAGGTGAATAGAAAGATCGCCTTTGCTAACTTTTCCATCGCCATTGGCATCTAAAATACGCACAAACTCACCCCCTGTATGAAAGGGGCGGAAAAGATCAAGAGCGCGTTGCTGTTGCTTATTATCTAAGGGTATTTCTTTGTAATTATTGCCTTGAATCTCCTTGATATCATTTTCTGTTAGGGTGTGATCTATAATTTCATTGACACCTGCAAAACCACCGGTACGCTGAAGTTTAACGGTATCGCCAACCGATAATTTACCATCTTTATTTTGATCCAGAGCAACCCCTGTGAAGCGTATTGTGAAACCATCCGCAGTACCGATAGAGGGCGTGCGGTTAAAATGATGGGAAACAGCGTTATGCTCCGCTTTAGTGAGATTTAATGCTTCAGCAGGTTTTGTGCCATTAATTTGCGCTGCTTGTGCTTCAGAGAGACTAACGCGCTCCACTTCAGTGGTTGAGTTATGATAACCAACAACGGCAGGCACAACGCTTGGGCTTTTCATCAGAACGATCGTATCGCCTTTGCTAACTTTGCCATCACCATTGGTATCAAATATATTAGTAAAATGGGTGGTAGATCTTGAGGAGGGCGTATCAAAGAGCGAGAGTGCTTGTTGGTTTTGCTGATCATTCAACGTTAGTGGTTGGCCTTTAGGAGGCGTGGTGATTTGTCTGGCGGTCGCATCGTTTAGTGTGATTTTTTTAGAGCCAAGCACAGCAATATCACCTGCGCTTATTTTTCCATTACCGTCTTTATCCAACACGCTTATTTTTTCATTAGCCGTTCCTAAGAATGAAAAAAGGTCAGGTATGCGTTCCAATTGCCCCTTTGTTAAGGGAATTTCTTTGTTTTCATTGGTATTTATTTTTTCGCGTAATTGATCTGATGTGAGGCTGACATCATTGAATCGGAAGCTTTCGGTGTTAACAATCGTTATTGTTTGACCTGTTTCTTTATGTTGAAGTACAAAACCATTGGTCTTGACAGGTGTTTCTAAGAAGGAAGGTTTATCTACATTGAGGGTATTAGGAGAAAGTGTAGTAATTTGGTAGTCATTTATATTCCCTCTGATTCTTGCGGTGTCATGACCTGAGCCACCATCAAGGAAATCTGAACCTAAACGGGTGGATAAAACATCATTTCCCTCTCCTCCTTCTAAGACATTATTTCCACGCCCACCAGAGAGGTAATCATTACCTTGACCACCGAGCAAGGTGTCATTTCCACTTCCGCCATAAAGACGATCTCGTCCAGCCCCGCCTGATAAGAAATCATCACCCTGATGTCCCCTTAATCGATCATTTCCGCCCAGACCTATTATATGATCATTACCCTGACTTCCTTTTAACTTATCGTTCCCTTCAGTACCAACAATCGCACTCTTTGGAGTTTGTGTCGTTGTTTGGTTCTGTTGCTGATTATTTTTATTCTGCTTGGATCTCCCTTCTTTTCTTTCATTGGGTTTGTCTTTTGATTCGGGTTGTTCTGTATCTTTTTGTAGTTGTTGAATCAATGTTTGTATTAGCTGCATTAAATTATTCATTAATGGTGAGCTATTTGCCTGAAATGCAGGGAGTGATTGCAATTGAGTAAGGGTTTGTTGAAGTTCAGCTGGTTGTTTTGCTGATGAGTTTTGTGTCTGCTTGGTGGCATTCAGACTGCTAGTGTAAATCATAATGTCGTCCTTGAACGGGTGAGTTAATTTAAAGCTTACGCCATTTTATCCTAGCTATAAATTAAGAAGGTTATGCTTTTAGAGCGAGTTAAAGGCGTGATATAAAAGATAAATGGATCGTTAAAATAGACAAAAAAAGGATAAGTTATACTGATGAACAACAACAACTAGATTGTTGATAGTTGATTAAATTTGAATAAACACTATATTTAGCATGACGCAACATCGCCTAGGCCCCCCTAGGTGTCAATACACACAGTCAATGGAGCAAATGAATGAATATTTCGGAACTATTACTGGACAGTCAGAATTCTGAGGCGATTAGTGAAATCGCACGTAAGCTTGGTATTTCAGAAGCGCAAGCACGTAGCGGAGTCGGCGCGTTAGCACCTTCAGTCAGTAGAGGTATGCAACATCGTACTAAGAGTGAAATTGGTCTGAATGATATTTTGGATGCATTAGGTAAAGGTAATCACTCTAAATACCTTGATGAGCCAAGTAGACTAGGTAAACAGGAAACGACGGATGATGGGAACTCCATTCTAGGACATATTTTTGGTAGCAAAGAAGTGAGTCGCAATGTTGCTAAAGATGCCGCAAGTAAAACGGGGTTGGGAAGTTCGTTAATGAAAAAAATGCTACCCATTGTGGCTTCTATGGTAATGGCATCGCTGAGTAAAAAAGTGCTTGGGGGGGGAGGTTCTGCGCCAAGCCAATCAGGTGGCTTATTAACGTCGTTATTGGACTCGGATAATGATGGGTCAATTATTGATGATGTGCTGGGAATGGCATTTAAGGCGGCATTTCGTTAACCTTAATTCACCATAGGCATACAATAAAAACGCCAACGCTGTCGTATGAGAGTTGGCGTTTTGTCATGGGCGTTCCATTTAGAAGACACACTATCTAAAAAAACAAGTCAGAGACACCTTTGTAATGCCGTAAAAGACAGCGCTGTCTTTTGTTAATAAAAATTTTTATTGCCTAAAACTCTCGCATAATAACCAATACCAATATTTAGTAGCAAAGTGAAAGAGAAGTATGCGATGTCTGAGCTGCGATTACACAAGCCGTTGTAAAATTACTTGTCCAGAAGAGTCATCTCCTTAAATATCTCCCATTAGATTGACGGTAAGTATTTTATTTACATGTATTATTTTGAATTTTGTATAACGAAATGCAGAAGAGGGAGTAGAAACAAAAGGCAATAAGGGGTTATAACGAGAGCTTGAGCAGAGGGTTAAATTATAAAATGGTAATGAACTGAATGACGGTAGTATCGTCATACTAACTGTTCTGAAAAACTTAAGAGGAAACTATGTTTGTA
>JAGLDQ010000190.1 GCA_023145535.1 Cocleimonas sp.
GGATCAAGTGATCGCTATTTTCAAGAATCAGAAAATGCAGTGGATAAATTAGTGCCTGAGGGAATTGAAGGGCAAGTGCCTTACAAAGGCATGTTAGCACCGATAGTACACCAGCTAACAGGCGGTATTCGTTCTAGCATGGGGTATGTAGGGTGTGCGACATTAGAAGAAATGCGCTCTAAGCCATCCTTTGTACGTATTACAGGGGCTGGAATGAAAGAATCACATGTGCATGATGTAACGATAACGAAAGAAGCGCCTAATTATCATAGTTAAGTCGCGTATAGGAGGCCATGTTTCTAAGAGTCATTGGCTAAAATTAATCTAACCATTGTTACTTTCTCTTTTTCGATTTTCTGCGTTGTTGCTTTGGTCACATAGCTCACTATGTGACCAGCGCAACGCCTTGAAGTTTAAAAAGTCGAACATGAAATGTTATTCGATTTATTTTGTCTAAGTACTTAAATAGAGCGGAACGAGTCGTTAGAGATTTTCTTCAATTGCTTTAGATAGTTTAGCCGATCGTAACAAGCCAGGAAAAACAGCAATTATGGTTTGATCTCTGCCAATAAGAACACTATAGGGAAGCGCGCCCGCACTATCGCCATAGGCTGATGCGATACGATGACCTGCATTTTTGCCATAGCCATTAGGGTAGTTGAAGTTGACTTCTTTGGCATAGCCTTTCGCATTTTCAAGCCCTTCAAGTGCTACGCCTATAAAGGTAAACCCTTTGTCTTGATACTTGCTTTGCAGTTTGATGAAATCAGGTATTTCAAAACGGCAGGGTGGACACCATGATGCCCAGAAATTAAGGAGGATTAATTGTCCTTTGTAGGCTGAGAGCTTTATTTCCTTGCCATCGAGGGTGGGTAAGGTGAAGTCTGTTGCAGGTTCGCCTATTTTGGTAAGCTCAAAGAGTGAGGGTGGTTTTTTTTCACAACTGCTGAGTAAGAAAGTCAGTAGGATCGTTACGATAATATAGGGAATTTGTTGCCTTTTTAGAAACATATTTTTCTGCCAAACTCAAACGTAAGGTGGGAGAATCCCACCGAAGATCGTGCGAATGAAGGGTGGGGTTCTTTCCACCTTACGGTTACTTGCTTTGTTCTAAAAACTCGGTCACATGCGCTAAAAACTTATTGGCTGACATCTCGCCAACGACTCGATAAGCACGATGCTCTTGCTTACTGGTATCAAAGAACATAATGCCAGGAGGGCCAAATAAGCCAAATTTCTTCATGAGTGCTTTATCTAGTGCGTCATTTTTAGTCACGTCGGCTTGTACTAATACCGTTCCTTCCAGTGTCTTCATGACACGCGGGTCGGCAAAAACCTTATGTTCCATTTCCTTGCAAGAGATACACCAGTCAGCATAAAAATCTAGCATTAGTTTTTTATTTTGTGCGGCGGCATTTTCTAGTGCTAAATCTAGGCTTTTAATATCTTTTATTGTGGTAAAGACGAGTCCTTCAGAGGCGGCGCGTCCTGTTGTTGATCCTGTAACTTGCTGAATAACCGCTCTGTCTTTAAGTGGCGTAAAGAAGCTACCATTTCCCTTGAAAACCCCCAGCATTAGGATAATGCCGTAAACAAGGATAATGATACCGAACGCTTTCCATAATCGATCCCATCCACTCGCCGTTGTTTCCAGTGTATCAATCGCTTTCATGTAGATTGCAGAGCCGATTAAGAGAGCCGCCGTGAGAAGAATAATAACGTCTAGCGGCAGTACACGTTCTAGCATCCAGATGGCAAGTCCTAACATTAAGACACCAAAAACGGCTTTGACTTTATCCATCCATGCGCCTGCTTTTGGTAAGATTTCACCCGCTACAGTGCCAATCATTAAGAGTGGTACGCCCATTCCTATGCCGAGCATAAATAAGGATAAACCGCCAAGGAGTGCGTCTTTAGTGTCGGCGATAAAGATTAATGCACCTGTTAGTGGTGCTGTTACGCAAGGTCCAACAATGAGCGCAGATAAAACACCCATAATAGCCGCGCCAATAAAGGTGCCCCCTTTTTGTTGGTTACTAACGCTCGCTAATTTATTTTGAATGCTGGCGGGCATTTGTAATTCATAGAAGCCAAACATGGAGAAGGCAAGCACCACAAATAAAAGTGCAAATAATCCAATAACCCACGGGATTTGTAAGGCGGCGGTTAGGCTTTCACCGCTTAACCCCGCTAGTACACCAACAATGGCATAGGTCAAAGCCATCGGGATGACATAAGCAAGCGAGAGTATAAAGGCTTTTTTCTTGGATATATCACTCCCTTGCCCAGAAATAATACCTGATAAAATAGGGATCATCGGGAAGACACAAGGGGTAAAGGTCAGTGCTAATCCTGCTAGGAAAAATAGCCCTAGAATGGTTAGTAGGCTATTTCCTTTTAAAATATTAGTAAAATGAGCTTGCTCTGATATTTTTTCATCATGACTGATGTTATTTGTTGTATCAATAGCCGCGAGAATAGGCGCAGGGGTACTACTTTTTTCGGGTGCGCTGGCAAGATTGATTGTTTGTACTTTATTTTGTGGGGGATAACAGATGCCCGTTAATTTAGAGCATCCTTGATAGTTTGTCTTTATCGTGACGGAATCAGCGTTACCAACCAGTGGGATTC
>JAGLDQ010000191.1 GCA_023145535.1 Cocleimonas sp.
TCAACACCTTGTGTATCAATCAGGCGAAAACGGATCTTCTTTTGATAAAGATAATGTCCAGGCGTGACCTGCCAACGAGCATTTACGGTGTGTTTGTCCACGGCGGTCATATCAAAGGCAAACGCTTGATCGGCTGGTAACGGGCCGTTGTTATTTGAATTTTTACCAAATGCTGGGATGCCTAGCTGTGCGGCGAGATCCGATGGTTTTGTTGGTGTGGCAGGAGTATCAATCCCTTCAAGAGTCGATAGATCAGCAGCAGGTGCGGAATTATCAAGACCGTCAATGGTTGCTATTTCACTGGTGGTTGCTGAGTCAGCTATACTACTGATAGCCGTCGTCGCGGGTAAATTAATCGCTAAAGAAACTTTCTGGGGGGGGTAACAAACACCTAAATCAGCACAACCTTGAGATTTGGTGTTTAGGCTCGCTGTATTTTCGCTCCCTGTATTTTCATAAGGAATGCTGACAGAAACGCTATTGCGATAAATAACAACTTTGCCAAAGCTAGGATCGTCTTTTAAATCACCTTCAGGAAAGTCAGGCTTTCCTAATGTAATCGCAGGATTATCGCTTTTAAAGGAGAAACGCTTACGATACATATAATAGCCATCAGCAATTTTCCACGTTGCTGTCACCGTGTCAGTACTGGTATCAGTAATCGTTACCTGAAAGGCTTTGTCTGGCTTTAATAGTTCGTTAGGATTAACGGCGTAGCTATTACTGCTAAGTAGCGTAATAAAAAGAGAAATTAATAGTAGTAGTTTTTTCATCGTTAGACTGATCTGCTGGCGTTTATTTGTTTAAAAGATTAAGTATAATACTGGAATAGGGCGCAATACATTAAAGTATTGTAAATCTTTACCGCACAATAACCCTACTGTTAGTATTGTGTATAGGTAAAATTACGTATAAAGGTGAGGGATAGATGCAATAGTGAGCATCTTTTTATGGTGAGTAGAGACGTTGGAGCAACGTCTCTAGCGATCTTGTTGTCGTTGTTTTATCGTCAGTTGATAGTTTCTTTCTTACTTGCGTCTAAAGCCTAAAAACAACCCTAATCCAGCCATTGCAGCAGAGGAAAGATTGGCAGTAATAAAGCCTTTTAATCCACCAAGATGCGGTGAAATCCAAGCGATTAAGTTATCGTAGGTTGTTTCAAAAATAGCCCAGTTAATATCAACCATGCCATTATATTGTAATAAAAAGAGTAAGATAAAGACAGCGCCGCTCATAAAGAATACGAATTTTAAAAATGTTCTAAACGCGTAGCCAATACTAAAGCCGACAAAAAAACTAAAGCCCATATAAGCCGCCAGTGCGACCCAATTGCCCGTTTCTATTGCTTGTTGTGGTTCCATTTGTTCCCCATATATTTTAATTGAAAGTTTATTTTTAGGAAGGGAATCTTCTAAAAAATGACGCACAGTGTAACTTCTTTCGTTATAATTTTCCGCTTTTTCATTGAGTATTGTTGTGGAAATGGATTCCCGAACCCCTAATCATCGTTTTTGCGTTGCCCCCATGTTGGATTGGACTGATCGCCATGAGCGTTATTTTTTACGTCTAATGTCGCGTTATGCCTATTTATATACTGAAATGGTAACAACAGGCGCACTTATTCATGGTGATCGTGATCGCTATTTAAAATTCAATGCGGAAGAGCAGCCTGTCGCCTTGCAGCTAGGCGGTAGCAACCCTAAAGACTTGGCTGAATGCGCTAAAATGGCGCAAGACTCTGGTTATAACGAAGTTAATCTTAATGTCGGTTGTCCGAGTGAACGCGTACAAAAAGGCGCATTTGGCGCTTGTTTAATGGCAGAGCCACACCTTATAGCTGAATGTGTTGATGCAATGCGTTTAGCGGTAAATATTCCCATTACTGTAAAAAATAGAATTGCGATTGATGAGCAAGATGAAGAGCAAAGCTTACGTCAATTTATTGAGGTTGTATCACAAGCAGGCTGTGATACTTTTATTGTTCATGCGCGTAAAGCTTGGTTAAAAGGTCTAAGCCCTAAAGAAAATAGAGATGTCCCCCCGCTAAATTATGATCTGGTCTATCAAATTAAGCGTGAATACCCGCAATTAGACATAATAATCAATGGCGGGATTAAAACGATTGAAGCTTCGCAAGACCATTTACAACAGGTCGATGGTGTGATGCTAGGGCGTGAGGTTTATCATAATCCTTATTTAATGATGCAGGTGGATGCGACGATTTATGATGATGTGGGTGAGATATTTTCACGAAAAAAAATACTACAACAGTATTTTATCTATATTGAGCAGCAGCTAGGGCAGGGTGCTTATCTTAAACACATGAGCCGTCATTTATTGGGGTTATTTCAAGGGAAACCTGGGGCTAAAGCATGGCGGCGATTTATCAGTGAGAATGCTTATAAAGAGGGCGCAGGGATTGAGGTGTTGGAGCAAGCAATGGGGCTGGTTGGCGATTGCTAAGATTACTCTAGCGAGGCAAACCGACCTTAGAATACGCGAACACTTGGTCGGTTTGAGAGAATTTAGCGGTTTTGGATAATGTCATCTCGTATCAAGAATGCTTTACTCAATCAGCCGCGCCCACAAATCATGCTCACTAGCGTGTGTGATTTCTACTTCCGCAAACTGCCCTGATGCTAATCGTTCTCCCTCAATATAGACAACACCATCAATCTCAGGAGCATCAGCATAGCTTCGCGCAATGGTAAAGTCCTCGCCTGTATCATCCGTCAATACCGTCATGCGTTTGCCTATCTGTGCTGAGAGTTTTTCTGCGCTGATATCCGCTTGTACTTCCATAAAACGTTCTACACGATCCTGTTTTTCATCTTCAGGCACATGATTAGCCAATTTATTTGATTGTGCGCCTTCAACAGGCGAGTAAGCAAAGCAGCCAACGCGGTTTAATTGTGCTTCACGTAGAAAATCTAGCATTATCTCAAAATCGGCTTCTGTTTCTCCTGGGAAACCTGCAATAAAGGTGCTGCGAATAGCTATTTCAGGACAAATATCACGCCATTTTAGAATACGTTCCAGTGCTTTTTCTGCATGCGCTGGGCGGCGCATATTTTTTAATACAGCATGGCTGGCATGTTGAAAGGGGATGTCTAGATAGGGGAGGATTTTACCCTCTGCCATTAAGGGAATAATGTTATCAACGTGCGGATAAGGGTAAACATAATGTAAGCGCACCCAGATACCTAGTTCGCCCAAGGCTTCTGCTAGTTGTTGAATATGGGCTTTGATGGGGCGACCTTGCCAAAAGCCTGTGCGGTATTTGGTGTCAATTCCATAGGCGCTCGTATCTTGGGATACGACTAATAACTCTTTTACCCCTGCCTTCGCTAGATTTTCGGCTTCTTGCATGACATCACCAATGGGGCGACTGACTAAATCACCACGCAATGAAGGAATAATACAAAAGGTACAGCGGTGATTACAGCCTTCCGATATTTTTAAATAGGCGTAATGACGGGGTGTCAGTTTAATTCCTTGTGGGGGAACTAAGTCTAAAAAAGGGTCATGAGGGGGTTTTATCTGTTTGCGTACAGCCGTCATGACTTCTTCATACGCATGAGGCCCTGAAACAGCTAATACATCAGGGTGTGCTTTTAACACTTTTTCAGAGTCAACACCAAGGCAGCCGGTGACAATGACTTTGCCATTTTCTTGCATTGCTTCGCCAATGGCATCAAGGGATTCCTCCACAGCAGAATCAATAAAACCGCAAGTATTAATCACAACAACATCCGCATTGTCATAAGTTGCGCTTATTTCATAGCCTTCTGTTTTGAGCTGGGTAAGAATTCTTTCTGAGTCTACTAATGCTTTGGGGCAACCTAAACTAACGAAGCCTACACGTGGGGAATATTCCTTCATTTTTTCCTTAAAAATTGCTTGATATCTATATATGGTATTTGATCTAATCTATTTTGCATACGCATTTATTCACAACTTAAAGACGTTTGAGTTATTTTCTAGCAAATATCTTGGCGAATGTCGATAGGCTTTCAAATAATACGTATAAGTGATTGATATTTATAAATATAGAGGTTATGTTTAAAAAACATACATTTTGTAGAATGTCATATTATATAAGGCTTAGCGCGTATAATCACAAGGTTATCCACAAAGTTATCCACAGAAAATGTGGGTAACTTTGTGATTAACAATTGTCAAGCTAAAGACGATAAAAAAAGATGATTTTTAGCAATTAATTCTGTTTATTTTTATGTTTTTTTATGCAGGTGTTTTGAGTTATCTGGAAATAATTAAAACTCAGTTATTGAATTTATCTCTGTTCGGGTAGAATATGCGCACCCTGACTGTAATCTAGATCTTGCAGGTGTTTGCATACGTTATAGATCACTGAGTGATCGTTGGTTTTTTGGGGATATAGTTTTTCATAGAGATAATTTCATCGATTCTTGTAGGGTGTGCCGTCATACGCCCCTTTAAAGTTCGACACGGTGCATATAGCGTCACCCTAAAATAGAAATTTAATATATGAATGCCTATCCCATCAAGTATGCCACTAAAATTATGACTACTAGAATAATCAAGAGATTACACTTTTTAATGCAAGCACTTATAAGATCTAGGTATTATTAGATATTGTTTTTCTTTTATAAATCGAATATATAATAGTCACACCCCAATATATGACTTTTAAGGAGTTTTTATGTCAAAGAAGTATCCTGTTGTTTCTGTTACTGGCTCATCTGGTGCTGGTACAACGTATGTTAAAAGAGCTTTTGAGAACATTTTTAATCGTGAAAAAATCAGCCCTGCTATTGTTGAAGGCGATAGTTTTCACAGCCTAAGCCGTGTTGAATTTGGTCAAAAAGCAAAAGAAGCAGAAGAAAATGGTGATCATAGTTTTAGCCACTTTGGTCCTCAAGCGAATGATTTTGCTTCAATAGAAAGAACATTTAAAGAATATGGTGAAGCGGGTGTTAGCAAAAAGCGTTATTATTTACATAATGATGAGGAAGCGACAGCGCAAAATGAACGCCTTGGTTGTGATAAAGCATCGGGTGAGTTTACTCCGTGGGAAAATATTGAGGCAGGAAGTGACTTGCTCTTTTATGAAGGATTACACGGCCTAGTTGCTGACGACAAGCAAGATGTTGATACCTCTAAATTTGTTGATTTAGGAATTGGTGTTGTACCCAGTGTGAATCTTGAGTGGATTCAAAAGATACATCGTGATTATTCTGAGCGTGGTTATGCCGCGGCAGATACGGTTGAAACTATCTTGCGTCGTATGCCTGATTACGTGCATTACATCACGCCTCAGTTTGCACGTACGGATATTAACTTCCAGCGTGTTCCGTTAGTCGATACATCTCATCCCTTTATTGCACGCGATATTCCTACGCCAGATGAAAGTATGGTCGTTATCCGCTTTAAAGATCCCAAAAAATTTGATATTGATTTCCCTTATTTATTAAATATGATTGAAGGGTCTTTTATGACACGCCGTAATACGATTGTTGTGTCAGGTGGGAAAATGAGTATGGCAATGGAGATTATTCTTGCGCCAATTATTCATAATATGATTGAAGAGAGTCAATAAATTTAGCCTCCTTCATGGTTAGCGGATAAGGGTGTTATCTCTTGCATTCTGTATCGAGGGGTTCATTGGTAAAGATGCGCTTGGCGGTGAAGGCTGTTTAAATTGGTCGTAAAAAGCCCCAAATATGATGGCATATTGGGGCTTTTTTGTGGGTGTTCTTATTGCCTGTCGTTACTAAAATCAAATGAATCAGAAAATAACTGTGCATCAGGTAATCTTTGCTTAGAAAACACTTCTTTAGCGGCATCAATCATGGGTGGAGGCCCTGCCATATAGACATCATAGGCGGATAAATCACTAAAATCGTCTGCAACGATTTGATGCACATAGCCCGTTCGTCCTTGCCATTGATCTTTATCATCTGTAGAAGAAAGTACGGGAGTGTAGTGAATATTCTTAACGTCATTTGCCCACGTTTCAATGAGATCGCTGTATAGATCCTGTTTAGCGCGCACACCCCAGTAGAAATGCACCTCACGATCCGTTTTTTCAGCCATTAATTGCGCTAACATGCCTTTGAGTGGTGCAAAGCCTGTTCCGCCAGCCATAAAGATCAGTGGGCGGTTTGTGTCGCGCACAAAGAAGGTTCCTAATGGGCCATGAATGCGTAGGAGTGCTTTTTCTTTCATTTCTTCAAAAACATGAGTAGTAAATTGACCTCCTGCAACTAAGCGAATGTGTAGCTCCAAATTTTCGTCATGAGTGGGTGAGTTGGCTAATGAAAAAGCACGCTTTTTATTATTACGTAGCAGGAATTCGATATATTGGCCTGCTTGAAAGGCGAAACGTTTATTGGCAGGCAGTGTGAGCTTCATTTCCATCACATCATGCGATCGTTTTTGCAATGAAGTAACTCGTGCAGGCAAGGTCTGTACTTTAATTTCATTATCAGGAATTTCAGCCACTTCAATTTCAAGTGATGAGTTAGCCACAGCCGAACAAAATAAAGCCTGACCTGCTTGGTGATCTTCCTCAGATAAACTAACAGGCAGACCTTCTGGATAAGTAACTTTTCCTGAGATCACCTTCCCTAAGCAATTACCGCAGGCTCCACTGCGACAGCCATAGGGAAAGGAGATGCCTTGACGCAATGCGGCATCAAGAATAAGCTCATTTTGTTTTACTGTGAATTGATGTCCGCTGGGACTAATTTTAACGTCAAATGACATGATGATTTATACCTGAGAGTCTGCGATGTGCTAA
>JAGLDQ010000192.1 GCA_023145535.1 Cocleimonas sp.
CTGCAAAATCAAGCGCACTAAAACCATCTGAATTTTTTGCCCATACCGATGCTCTTCGTCCGATCAAATAATTAGCGACGACAGGATGCTTAAAACGTATTGCGTGATGGATAGGCAACCAGCTCTTGCCTGTTGCTATATTCACGTGAGCGCCTTTACTTAATAGGTAGCGCACCATTTGCAAATTACCCAATGAAGCAGCAATGTGAAGTGTCGACTCCCCATTAAAGTTTTTATGATTGATATTTGCGCCTTCAGCAATCAGTTTCATCAATAATGTCATATCTCTCGTTTTTGCTGCACCAAATAGTGCATCGTCTGCACTTCGTGTCATCGTGTGACTCGCTGATCGTCTCCATGCAGGAACAGCTGAGATTGGACGACTGACTGGCGGCGCTCTATACTGTTGTTGTCTTGGCGCACGATATTGATGTCTAGGCGCTTTTTGCTGAACTCTTTGCTGATGCGCTTGCTGTCTCTTACGTTCTTGCATTATAAGAAGATTTTTTTTGCGTATACGCTCAGCTTGTTGTTTAGCAATGATCTTTTTATTGAGTTGTATAACTTCTTCGATGGTATAATTCGCATTATCATAAGCGGCATTGACTGATTGGCTAATCAGCCCTAGTAACATAATGGCAAAAAGAGATAATATTTGTTTCTTAAAAAAATAGGTTGTATTCATTGGTTTCTCTCTCATCCTTGAAAAGAAAAAAAGGATAAGCGAGGCAAGCTGTTTATCCACTATGATTACTGATAAAAGCGTTAATGTGACAGATAATGGTTAGTGTATTCAGTCAGATGACATAAACTTAATCAATGCTTATATTTCCTAGCAATAGACTGAATCTGGGGGTTCTTAGATTTGCTAGCGAAATCAAGTGCAGTAAAGCCATCCACTGTTTGTCCATTGAGTGATGCTTTACGAGAAATTAACAAATTCGCCACTTGGGCATGCCCAAAACGCATGGCATGGTGAATGGGCATCCATAATGTTCCCGTTTTTGCATTCACATTCGCACCTTGGCTCAGCAAGTATTGTACCATTTGCATATTGCCTAGCGATGCCGCGATATGCAAGGTCGTTTCGCCATTAAAATTTTGATGATTTACATTGGCACCTTCACCCACTAATTGCTTCAATAAATTCAAATTTCTACTTTTAGCCGCACCAAATAAAGCATCATCAGAACTGCGCGTCATCGTCGGGCTGGCAGGCCTTCTCCATGCTGGTATTGATGATAGGTCTGTTCTTCTAGTAGGTCTAACAGGAGGCGCTATAGTTCGAGGAGTTACTGATCTTTTTTGCACTACTCGCTTTTGAACTACTTGCGGTTGATTATTAATTTGTTGCTTGGACGCTTTATGTTGTTTTTCTTCGACTTTTTCAATTTTGCCATTGATAAGATCAATGATGTCTGACTCACTAAGATTGAGTGCATTTTCTTGTGCGCTGAAAACTACTGGAGAGGCAAGCGTAATTAGTAATGACGTTAGGCCTATTAGTTTTTTATTCATTTTTTCTTTCCTTTGCAGGGAGGTTAACTGCTTGATTATAACGTATGATTTTATTTTAAAGCGACTAAAATGAACGTTTATAATAATTTTCCTTCCCATTGAATTTTCTGATATTGGGCTAGGGTTATTCTGACATACACAGTACGGTAGAGTTCAATCTTCAAAAAGCAGGATAGGCTGTCATTTCTCAAAGTTTCTAGCGCACGAGCAATCTGAGTGAGAAGAAAAAATCAGGTCGATGATTAATGTCCTAATGTCTTCCTGTTTGTATGAAAGCCTTGGCAAATCGCGCTCCTAACGCTAATTGTCCCGCTGCATTATAATGCAAACGATCACTGCGTTTGGCTAACCCTCGGGTTGAAACTAAGCGGCTATTTTTAATGCTAGCGGTAGATCTTCTCTGCGCGGTACGCACCATCTCACGATAAGGGAAAGCGGTAGCGGGTGGATCTACTTCACCCATAAAAAAGGCTAAGGAAGGGGAATTTAATTCCTTGCGTAATGCACGAACAAATTTTGACAAATTGCGTGCGTAGGTGTGGGCTGCATTTGAATAACGTGCATCCGTTTCGCCTTGCATCCACAATATTCCTGCAAACTGTGCTCCTTTTAGGCTAGGGTGCCTATTCACCGTTTTTATCAATTTTTTAAATAAAGGGCCTGCACTGGCATTACGCGTCTCGCGTGCTTTACCAAGCCGCCAATGAGGATCCCAAGCAAACATTGAGGTACCACCCACCGCAAATTTGATTAATTTAATGGTCTTATTGGGAAAGCGACGAGAAATGGCGTGGGCAAAACCAACTTCAGGGCCAAAGCGGGCAAAGCGACTCATAACCGCTGGATAGCCATTAAAGTAAAATTTCACATTGGCTGGCGTGCGCCGATAGGCGGCTGGCAATTTTGCTGTTGTTGCATGTCCAGCCATATTCGATTGCCCTGCTAAAATAAAGACCAATTCATTCTTTTTATTCCGATTGGTTTTTACTAACTCCCCATTGACATGATGAAGAATATGACCAAGCCCCCGACGCTGAAAGCGTGAGTAATGAGATAGTTGACCATTGACATGAAGAACAACATCTTCAACGGGTATTTCTCTTGCGTGTACAGGCGCTAGCAATGAAAAAAGGGTTAGAATAAATAAACCTGCTTTAATGCATGATTTAGTTTTAAAACTTGAAACGAGTTTAGTTATTAACACAGTTACCTACTTTATATTTAACCTGAATTCATGAGTCCAATACGAATCAAACATCAATAAGTTGTATAACATACAGCATGCCTCGCATCTCTTCGTTTATTAAAATAAAAACTTAAGTAAGTCTAGTACAGTTTATTTTTGTACTAAGTGATTTTCTAATTTTTTTGATACTAGTCAGTTTATCGAAGATGAACGGTAAGGTTTTAAACAGGTACAAACGAGAGAAGGCTATAAAATACGTGGGTGAGCCGCCTATTATTAACCGATGCCATGAAAACCATTTGTTAAACAGCATAATGATTCGCTATTTAGCTGCCCTGTGTGGGGCAATAATAGGACTTGAAGAGAGGTGGCTAAAAAGAGGGATTGAGAGGATGTTGCGAGAGAGGGGATAAATAACCACGTGACATTCGATTCACGCGGTCAAACGGCTAAATAACCGCTGAAATTAAGGCGCTTCAGGCGTCTTATATTCCGTTTCTGTTTGCCATGCTTCCCAGATAGTTTCATAGCCAACAAAACCTTTTTCATTTGGCTTCATCTGACGAGTTGTTAGATAGCTCGCTGTTCCTTCTGGAACTTCTGGTCTAGTGCTGCTTTGTGCGCTCATAAATCACCTATTGATATATTTGGTTAAGAATCCAAGTTAGCCACTACAAAAAAACTGTAGCTAAAAACTATCTCGATCCTATTATTTTTACATCTTTTGAAGCAGAAATATAGGGAATATCTCTAAAGGTATAGTGCTATTTTTTACTATTTTTGGCGAGCCAACTATCCAATAGGATTGGTTTATTGCATCCAAGTAATAAATACTGCGCGTATAAACACCAACGAAGAACAAATAATCAAAAAATACTAATATAAAAAACATAACAGAAGCGATTCACTATGGAAGATAAATACGCAGACTTACTGCAGCGTTGTGCGACGAGTAGAGATCAAATGGCTTTTAAACAGCTTTATGAAGAAACGTCACCAAAGCTACTTAGCTTATGTATGCGACTATTGCAAGATAAGCAACTGGCTGAAGATGTACTCCAAGAAGGCTTTATTAAAATATGGGAAAAAGCGGATACTTATGCTTCAGGCAAGGGGAAAGCAATGACTTGGATGGCGACGGTCGTACGAAATAAGGCCTTGGATAAACTCCGTAGCCTTAAAACCAAAGCGGCAGAGACAGAAATTCAATACGAAGGTTTGGATTTTGCATCGGCTGATTTAACGCCTGATTCATTAGAAAATTTGAGTCAGGACATGAAGGGCTTAATGGAATGTTTGAATCAATTAAAGCCCGCACAACGTGAATGTATATTACTTTCTTATTACTACGGGCACACTCATCAGGAGTTATCCGATCGATTAGAAAAACCATTAGGAACAGTAAAGGCCTGGATTCGCAGAGGCCTTGAGGATTTAAGACCATGTCTAGCATAAAACGATACCAAAACCCTGAAATTTTTGAGCAACTTGCAATGGAATACGCCGTGGGTGGGCTTCATGGGCGGGCTAAAAAGCGCTTTGAAGGGCTGATGGAAACGCACTTCTACCTTAAAGCAACGGTTGAAGCCTATGAATATAAGTTTGCACACCTTGTAGAGCTGCTTCCCGATGAGAAGCCTTCGGATCAACTTTGGGAAAAGATTAGTGCAGAAATTAAAATGGATGCACAATCCTCTTTAGCCGTTGAAAAATCCCCTTGGTGGCGCGCATTATTTAATACCAAAGCCTATGGATTAGTCGCCTCTGCTTTGATTGTATC
>JAGLDQ010000193.1 GCA_023145535.1 Cocleimonas sp.
TAACCTCCGCCATAAATCATCAAGCTGATGCCAACGCAATACACCCGAGAATCGTCCTTTATACGCTTTATAAAATGGATCACTTTGTAATGCGGCCATTGATTGCTTGGTTAATTTTGTTTCCGTTGTTTTCATTCAATAAACTCCAGTGTATTACCATCAAAATCACGACAAAAAAGAGCCTTTCTCCCTGATTTACTCAGGGTATACACTATTTCATTGCTATCTAGACGCAAACATAATTTTTCTAAATCACTCACTCTTAGCGCAGCATGCCGATCACGCCCACCATGCACTGGCCTTTGTAACGAGTCAGGATTAGGGACTTCTAATAGGTGTATTTGCTGTTGATTTGTAATAATTAACCATGCCCCCTTAAACTCTAAATCAGGTCGGTTGGTAGCAACCTGCAATCCTAAGATGTTGTGATAAAACTCCAACGCTCGCTCTGTATCCGCCACAACCATACTGACATGATCAAATCCTAAAAAATTCATTCTTATTTACCCAATAATCTTCACTAAACCAATACTTGATACAATGATCAAACCCAAACCTAATACGCGGTGAAAGGTGCTGGAGTCCGAATTCACTAAATATTCATGTACTTTTAAACCCACAAAATGTCCTATCGCCGCAAAAGGTAATAACCATAAGGCGGCTTGCCAATTTAACGGCACATCATAAGCAACGAAAGTTCCCATTTTAAAGGACACCAAAATAAACCATAGAACAAACAATGTTTCTCGAAGCTCTGTCTTCTTAACATAGCGCATGACAACTGCGGCTATCAACGGTGCACCGACTAATGATGTGCCACTCACATAACCACCTAATACCAGTAAAAATCCATCAACCCATTTTGACTGACTACGAATGGTGTAATTAAACAACCACGTTAGCCCATAAAATAAGGTGATTAAAAACACCATCACTGTCAATATTTTCGTAGGAAAACTAAACAACCCAAGAATACCAATAAACTTAGGGATAATAAGCACTGCCATAACGTTGCCAACAACAGGCCAATTAACATGATGGATGCGACTACTGAGTGTTAAGGCGGTGAAAAATAAGAGATGCGCCCCAATAATGGGTAAAAAGAAAAGGGGATTACCATCAACTAGTAGTAATAAAGGGAGACCCAAGGCTGCACCACCAAAACCTATACCTGTACGTACAAAGCCCGTCCAAATAAAGATCAAAACGATAGCGACAAGTTGTAGCATGCTGAATTGGTTAATTATTTCTTGCATATTTTTTAGTGTATTTTATCCATTAGCAATTTAAACTACGCATAGTTTCAAAAATCTATCACGCAAGCAGACGGGCGAACAAAAGGTTTTATCTTTAGCTTAACGCGCCCTGCTTTTTTTGCGAGATAATGTTGCTCTAAACATAAAAGACTCACTCATCAATGCAAACACTCGCCATTTTTACCATTGGGTTCTCAATTTTCAGCGCCTTACTGCTTAGCATTGCCCATTTTAACTGTGTTGAGTACAAAGACAAACTGCTATCTCGGCTTGCAGGAATATTCCTTTTAGCGACATTGACTGGGCTACAGTTTGCTCATTATCATTTTATTATGGGGGATTCTTATTGGATTAGCTCTCCCATTTATGCCCTACTTCTCTTCTGTGTTGCGCCCTGCTTCTATTTTTTTAGTCGCCCGCTATTAACAACAGATCCCATCAGTGTGAATAAAAAACACCTTCCTTTTATTACCCTGCTGCACTTTACTCCCCCCTTCGTTGCACTCTTTATCCCACCCAATATCACCCAACCTTTGGCTTTTTTAATAGGGACTATTTACGTTGCTTGGGTTGCACTAATGGTTTATAAATTGCGCGCACAGAGAAACCGTTTTAAGCAAGAATTGCTTGCATTGGGGATCATTTTTTTTATTGCCCTTATGGTTATTATCATTGGCTTTATTGATTACTTTATTGAAACAAAAATATTCTATTTACTTTATGCAATTTCAATTGGCAGTGCCTTTTTTACTACGCACCTAACCTTGATACGCTCCCCAAATATCACCATAGAAGTAAAAGAAGCAGCCCAAGTGACTTACGCATCCTCCACATTGACTCAGATAGACTGCGACAAGGTGTTGGTAGATTTAAAGCAGCTGATGGAACAAGAAAAACTCTATATTAATGAAACGATTAATCTTGCAGAAATTGCGACACAGCTAAAACTAACGCCACACCAGCTATCGGAGCTAATCAATAGCAAATTAAACAAGGGGTTTTCACGTTTTATACGCGAGTACCGCATCGCTGAAGCAAAACAACAATTAATTGACGAACCCAAAGCTTCGGTGCTTTCAATCGGTTTATCCGTAGGCTTTACCTCTCAGTCAAATTTTTATAATGCCTTTAAAGAAATCACCAATATGGCTCCAGGACAATTTAGAAAAAACAATAAAGGATAATAATGAAATCACTCATTCGACATTTTCCCAAGCAAGCTATTCTCATCAATTTATTATTATTGGTCGCATTAGGCGTACTGATTATCGGTATAACCGCTCCCTTACTGACCTTAATAAAATTTAGCTTTCTAGAAAACACTGTATCACTGCTCTCAACGGTGAAACAGTTTTACGCCGATCAAGAGTGGTTTCTGTTTATTGTTATTACCCTGTTTAGTCTCTGCGTACCCATTATAAAAATAGCCAGCCTACTGCTTATCTTAAATGTTGACTACTCCCGTGGATCTCTCCTTGACAAATCATTACAAGTGATAGAAACAATAGGGAAATGGTCAATGCTGGATGTTTTTGTCGTTGCATTATTGCTTGTCTCAGTAAAACTTGGCGCGTTGGCAAAAGTTGAAGTTCATTATGGCTTATATGCTTTTGCTACCACGGTATTGCTAACGATGGGGCTTAGTTACTGGATTCATCGTCTTTCTCTTCAACGTGTCAGTGCTGAAGACGCAAAAGATAAGGAAATAAACCCATCTAATAGCCAATTAAATATACAAAAGAGCTAATTATTCATATAGTTGTCATAGTTTATTGAAACTATGCTATAACTACTGCCTGTTTTTAATCCCCCAACTAAAACAGCCATTATCAAAAATGTGTCATTATCAAAGGAGCCAATGCTCATGAAAAAACGTGTACTGATTCTACTTATACTAGCCGCGATATGGACGCTTGGTAGCTGGTGGTATTA
>JAGLDQ010000194.1 GCA_023145535.1 Cocleimonas sp.
GCCCTGATCATATCAAAGCGATTGCCGAGGCAATGCAAGACGCTACGCCCCGCGAAATACCCAACCTTCCTATTGAATGCCGCTTATCGGGTTTAGAGCCGTTTAATATTGGTGCAAATAGCCTCTTTACTAATGTCGGTGAGCGTACCAATGTCACGGGGTCAGCGCGGTTTAAGCGCCTGATTAAAGAAGGCGATTATGATACCGCGTTAGAAGTCGCTAAAGAACAAGTTGAAAATGGCGCTCAAATTATCGACATCAATATGGATGAGGCCATGCTCGAATCCAAAGAAGCGATGGTGCGTTTCTTAAACCTCATTGCGGCCGAACCAGATATTGCGCGTGTGCCTGTGATGGTGGATTCGTCTAAGTGGGAGATTGTGGAAGCGGGATTAAAGTGCATTCAAGGCAAAGGCATCGTTAATTCTATTTCAATGAAAGAAGGCGTGGATAATTTTATTCATCAAGCCAAATTAATTAAACGCTATGGCGCGGCGGCGGTGGTCATGGCCTTTGATGAAGACGGTCAGGCGGACACCAAAGCACGCAAAATTGAGATTTGTAGCCGTGCTTATAAAATCCTGACCGAAGACGTTGGCTTCCCGCCCCAAGACATTATTTTTGACCCCAATATTTTCGCCATTGCCACAGGAATTGAAGAGCATAATAACTACGCGGTTGATTTTATCGAAGCGACCCAAGAAATTAAAGCGACCCTGCCTCATTGTAAAATTTCGGGCGGTGTCTCTAATGTTTCCTTCTCCTATCGCGGTAATAACCCCGTGCGTGAAGCGATTCACTCCGTCTTTCTTTACCATGCGATTCAAGCGGGTATGGACATGGGAATCGTCAACGCAGGGCAGTTAGCCGTTTACGATGATTTACCCAAGGTGTTACGTGAGACCGTTGAAGATGTTGTCCTTAATCGCACCGATGATGGCACGGATCGCCTCACGGATATGGCGCCTAATTATATTGGTGATGGAAAGAAAGCCGAAAGCAAAACAAATTTAGAATGGCGTAAACTTCCCGTTGGCGAACGACTCACCCATGCGCTAGTAAAAGGCATTGATGCCTTTATTGATGCCGATACGGAAGAAGCATTAGCTGAATTAAAGCGCCCCATTCATGTCATTGAAGGCCCTTTAATGGATGGCATGAATGTCGTCGGTGATCTGTTTGGCGCGGGTAAAATGTTCTTACCACAAGTGGTTAAGTCAGCACGCGTTATGAAAAAATCAGTGGCTTGGTTAGAGCCGTTTTTAATTGCCGAAAAAGAAGGCTGTGAAGTCAGCACCAATGGCAAGATTTTAATGGCAACCGTCAAAGGCGATGTCCATGATATTGGCAAAAATATCGTCGGAATCGTCTTGCAATGTAATAGCTATGAAGTGATTGATATGGGCGTGATGGTGCCTGCGGAAGCTATCTTGCAAAAAGCACGCGAAGAAAACGTGGATATGATTGGGCTATCAGGGCTTATTACGCCCTCATTGGACGAGATGGTGAATGTCGCCAAAGAAATGGAGCGCCAAGGCTTTGAATTACCGCTCTTAATTGGCGGTGCAACCACCTCTAAAATCCATACCGCCGTTAAAATTGACCCGCAATATCATGGCGCGATTGTTTATGTGCATGATGCCTCACGAGCCGTGGGTGTGGCAGGAAAGTTACTCTCGGATAAAACCAAAACAGCGTATCACCAAGCAACAAAAGATGAATACGATGCCATGCGAATTAAACGCGCCAGCAATCAACGTCAAAAGAAAACAGCGCCCTTAGCACAAGCACGGGAAAATAAAGTAAAAATTGATTGGTCTGCTTATCAGCCCATAAAACCCGCGGTGTTTGATGCAGAGATTGCGTTACCCAATGGCGTGGCCTATCAAAAAGAGGTGCTTGATAATGGCAGTGTGATCATGCAATTTGATGATTACCCCTTAGCCGATTTAGTCGATACCTTTGACTGGACTCCTTTCTTCCGTAGCTGGGAGCTGGCGGGGCGTTATCCTGCTATCCTTGAAGATAAAGTCGTCGGTGAAGAAGCCACTAAATTATTAGCGGATGCAAAAGTCATGCTAAAAACCCTTGTTGATGAGAAATGGCTCACGGCAAAAGCGGTCTTAGGCTTTCACCCCGCCAATAGTCAGGGCGATGATATTGCGCTCTATACGGATGAGTCACGCATCCAACATCACACCACCCTGCATCATCTACGCCAACAAATGGATCGCAATAAACAGCAAGCCAACTTCTGCCTAGCTGATTTTATCGCCCCAAAAGATGAGCAACCCGACTGGCTGGGCAGCTTTGCCGTCAGCGCAGGGTTTGGCATTGAAGCGCATGTCGAAAAATATAAAAAAGAGTACGATGACTATAATGCCATTCTACTCGAAGCCCTAGCAGACCGCTTTGCAGAAGCATTAGCAGAGAAAATGCACGCGCTAACGCGCAAATACCTGTGGGGTTATAGCGCCGATGAAACACTCAGCAATCATGAGATTATCAAAGAAAAATACCACGGCATTCGCCCCGCACCAGGCTATCCCGCCTGCCCAGAACACTCCGAAAAAGGCACTTTATGGGCGTTATTACAACCTGAGCAACGCATAGGATTAAAGCTCACAGAATCCTACGCCATGTGGCCAGCCGCCGCCGTATCAGGCTGGTACTTTGCACATCCTGACAGTCGCTTCTTTGGCACAGGTAAAATTCAACGCGATCAAGTAGAGGACTATGCTAAACGTAAAGGATGGACAATAGAAAAAGCGGAGAAGTGGCTAGGGCCTGTGCTGGGATATGACGCATAGGAACTTTCAATTGGCTATCAATTTAAGGTGTAGATTGTCACTTGTGTTTCGTACCTCAACCCGCCTTTCTTGTCTGCTCTAAGCATTCAATCGCTTTTGCCCAAAGTTCGGTGTACCCCATCTTGCTCAAGGCTTCTTTAAAGCTACAGTGATCATGATGGATCACGGCGTTGATGCTTTTTTTCAGTTGCTCAATATCGGCCACCGCCTGTTGATACGCGATGCGCTGTTTAGTCGTCCGCGCGGGTTGCCCTTTCTTTTTATCCCTTGTGGATGTGGGTTGATCCTCGTTTAAATCCAGTGCGCCCGTTAACCAGCGATTTTTTAGGCTGATAAAATAAGCAATGGGGTGGCGTATTTTGCCATTGCGTAGGCAGGAGGCAAAATAATCTAAGAGGCGTTGTGCTTGTTGAGGAAGATTGAGCGGCGCAAGGTGACGGCTAATTAATTGGCGTAATTTTTCAGGAAAACTATCGGGAAAATTCAGCTCAACAGGCGCGGGTTTAACCCGCTCAGGGTTAGATTCCAAGGGCAAGTGAGGCGATGAAAGCACGCTATTTTCTTCCTCCTTGATCGTCACTAAGGGGTCTTTTTTACACTGTTCAGACGGGCTATACAATTGAAATTCAACCTTCTCATCAGCCCCTACGCTTTGATACACCGCCGATAATAAACACCGTGGATCATTGGTGGTGGTGTCAGAAGTTGGCTTTCCCCAGTTTGGAAAGTCGAAATTAATCGCCATCCATTTTCCATAATACCCTTGACGGGTGATAATAATATTTAGCGCGGCTAAACGGCGTACGGACTCATTCGCATGGTCACGTCGAATCCCTGTTAGCTGCTCTAAACGCGTGCCATTCATATCATCTTCGCGTTTATCGTAGGCGATAGTTTGATCATAAAGCGTGGTTAAAATACGCAAATCACGGGCAGTTAGCGGTGCAAGGGAGAGTTGATGAATAAAAGCCGTGCCGATTTGAGCGATATGCTCAGGCAATAAATTGAGTTTATTTTTAGCACAACGGGAGGCGTTGGCCGAATTTTTTGGGGCAATATCCCCAGCGGTAGCGTACAATAGTGCTTGCATCATCAATCTCTCTTTTAGATTGTTTGTGAAGTCCCACTGATTTGTTCGAAGCAAATCAGCAGGGCGTTAATTTGTTAATTTTATCAGCCGATTACACGCATCCGCCAAGTGCCTATTACTAAACTCCCTTTCTTTGTGAAAAGCAAGCGCGAAATATAAGCAAGCAACAAATCCCCCTTCTACCCACCCCCCAACTCTTTTCTAAAAGCGACTCAAATCACCGCTGCAAAAACAGTGTTGTTGTTTATTTTGTTATTTGTTACTGTGCGCCCCATTTTGGGGTGGCTATTGTTAGCGCTTGATTTATTGCGGGCTTTCTCATTTTTTTGTTACCAAACTCCATTGGGTAATGCCGTTTAGAGATTCTATTTCGATACAATGCTATCGAAATAGAATTTCCAGACTAACCCACCCAAATAGGAATTTGGGTGCAAAAATATTCTGTATATTTTACAGTCATTAATACAATTTCATTGTATGGCTAATCGAATAGACTAATCTAAATAGGCTTAATAACAATAGTGTTCGGCATAGTTTTTGCTTAAAAAATATTTAGCCTTCTTATAACATCATTAGTCATTGGTTTTGCTAGCATATTCCTAAGAGCAGTAAGCCAGTGAAGTCCTATTTTCCATATTGTTTTTAGTTTATCACCTAGTAAAGTGACGATGCCACATGCATGTTTACACGATTCAACAAGCATCCAGACGCTCTTAGCGCATTGGTCAAACACAGGATGAGGATGTGTATTTCTTGGGTTATGCCAAGACCACGCAAACGACTTGTTTAAGCTTGATGGCTGGGAAAATAGCCGTGAGTCAATCAACTTCGGGCGAACTGCCTGAAACAGGTTTAGAGGTGTTAAATCAAAGCGGTGACAGCATTGAAGTGGCTCTGGCTAAGCAGTTAATCAATCCGTAGTTATTTATTTTAACTTCTAATGAAGCCCCTTTTTTTGGGGCTTTTTTATTTACTTGTTACACTCGCCAGTCATCATTGTGTTCATTCTTTAAAATGGACTATCTTAGTGACGCTATAAAATGTCTTTCAAGTCTTTCCGATAGGCGAAATTGAAACTTTTTTGCCTGTTTCATAATTTCTTTTGCCTCTTCCGTGCTTAATTTATCCTGCTTATTATTCAGTAGTAGAACACCTAAAAAACCGATAATACGAACACCCATATCAAGTGCTATTTTTCGACCTTTCTTTTCATCAATCAGCAGAATATGTCCAAGCTCCTTAGCAAGCGCAATCGCTTCAGCTTCGCCATAATCCAAAATACCATCAAGTAATGCCAACACCTCATCTGAATGGGATTGTTGAACTTCAAACAGTGTATTTGAAGCAATATAGCCCGCTACATCATCCTCTTTTACCAATGTTTCTTGCTGTACTCGATAGGGAACAATGATTTTATCAAACTGAGATTTAAGCAGGTCGTGACGTTCAAGGCGGCTGAAAATAATGAGACTACTGGTATCACTAATAATGGTTGTTTTCATTGTTTTCATAATAGACCATTGATGGTATCCAGCTCATCTTCAAGGTCATAATCCAGTGCGGGAATTTTTAGTAGTTCCAATAACTTTAATGTTTTTGAGTAGCTTTGGTTGAGCGCCTTACTGAGCTGTCCCAGTGATAAGCTGCCGTTTTTAAAGGCTTGCAATAATATCCATTTTTTTAAGCCCATATCAAACACCTCATCATCCAAGCTAGTAGCAACAGCAATGGGTTTGCCACGTTTGGATATCAATAAATATTGATGATCCTCAATAGTTTTGCTGATTATTCCAGGATTGGTTTTAATTTCTTTTATGCCGACTGATTTCATTTGAA
>JAGLDQ010000195.1 GCA_023145535.1 Cocleimonas sp.
AAAGAATAAAAGAATAAAAAAGATAAAAATATTTTTCTGTATCATGCCAGTCCCCTATTATAATTAATAACCAATTCTATCGTAGCTAAGGTTTTTTTTATAGGGGTAGTTACACGGGACTTCTGGCTATTTTTAGGGGGGGTTATTGTGCTTTTCTCTACTGAAAAGCACGGTCATTGTGTGGGTAAAATATACAAAATAGCGTATTGTATTAACCTGTCGAACGATTAAATAATTTAATATAACCTTGATCGGTCATTTGGCTCGTTCTCACTAGGCGCACACTTGCATTATAGTGCTTAAGACTTTCTTCATCATTACCTGAATCAAAGTGTAATGCCCATGCGTAATCTTCTTTATTAAAAAATGTAGAGGATGTCCAGTACCTTGTTGGCGAGGTGTTGGGGAAAACATTTTTATTAATCGTAGGCTGAGTGCATTTTTCGTTCATTAAGGAGGTTGCATGACGTTCTTCTGTGAGTGGTGAAGCCACTGTCTGCTGACAAGAGACTAAAGAGCGTAATTCTTTAACCGTTGGTAGCCTCCAATCATTGTAACCTGCAAAACTGCTTTGTTTAAAACGATTTACAGCCGTTTCCCATGTGTATTGTCGTACCATTCCTTTGCCGCAGGTAATATCACGTTGTCCTTCACTGTACTTTTTCCACATGAGGTTTGTTTTGCAATCGGTAATGGTATCGTCATTGTTGTCGATATATTTTCCTGCCTGCAAAATGGGTTCTGGTTGAGTGAATTTACGGATGGTTTGTAGCAAATGTTGATAACGTAGATCATTTCGATCACCTTTCCAGCTTTGCAAGGCTTCTGTCGAAAGACTTGCATATGGCATGGGGGGAATAACATGCTCGCAGAAAATAGGAATTAAGAGGTTTTGCTCCATCGCGATAAGGGTTTCAGCCTTAACACTAAATGAGGTGATTGCCTGTTGAGACCAAACCGTAATAACACATTGACATTGCTCAAAAGTGTCTTGAATGATGGCGGCAAAGTTTTCATTGGTTAAATGATTTTTTTCCCAGTTGACACGATAGCCTTCTGCTTGTAATGCAGTGGCGAGTAGGGAGACCCAAGGTCTATCGTTGCTACTGTGGCTGATGAAGATATCGTTCATTGTTTATGATTCCTTTAGTGCTTATTCCTTGTTCGACAAGTATACACATATCGTTAGCAATTATTATTAAGTTTAGGAATGAGGATTAAAATTCAATAATTTATCTTTTGATGTTCCTAAGAACTGAATAGACGTGTTCTTATAAGGTTAGTTTTAGCTTGCGTCCACCCGTGATTTGAAAGCTATTTTCTCGATAAAATTGCAGTGTTCTGGAAAATTCAGGGATAGGAGGAGTGGTAACTTCTAACCGTTTCCAGTGTTTTTGCTGTGCAAAAGCAATTGCCTTGTCGAGCAGTTCTTTCCCTATGTTTTGTGAGCGATAATTTGCTCGCACATACAGTTCAGGGAGTGTCCCGTAGGCTCCTTCTGCATATAAAGCATAGCTTTCATAGAGTGAAACAAAACCAATGGGGACATTGTTATTATCCAATGCAATAAACACCCAATACTTATCCTCTTTGAGAAGTATTTTGATTCTCTTAAGGGTTTCATCTTGATGAAAGGTGAAGGCAGGTTCTTTCGTTGCCTGCATAATTTCATCTAATAACTCACCCACCATAATAGCAAGTTCATCATAATGTTCAGCCGAAATATAGGTTATAGCTGTCATGAGTAGCGCTTCCTTTAGCTCTTTCTTCTAACATCCATGACATTAGGCAATTCGTCAATTTTGCCTAATGCGGTTGATAGTTTTTTCAAGTTTTCTATTAAGATTTCAATATTAAGAATAGAGATTAAATCTGTTTTTCCTCGTGCAAGTGAAATATTTGATACATTGATTTGCTGCTTTGCCAGTACATCAGCAACATCCCGTAAAAAACCAGGTTGATTAAAGCCTGTGACTTGCATATCAACGGTATAGGCGGTTGTTTCTTTTCCCCAGCTTGCACTAGTCAAGCGGAGTTGTTGTTCTGAAGTTAGATGTTGTTGTTGTACATTAGTACAGTCAGCACGATGAATTTTTATACCACGACCAAGACTAATATAGCCAATGATGTCATCCCCTGGAACGGGTTGGCAACAGTTTGATATTTCAACTAATAAATTACTAACCCCTTGTATTTGAATGCCTTGGTGATTCGATTTTTCATTAACATTGACCTTGCGAAGTTTAACTTCTTTTTTATGCGGAATATCAATGCTGTCCGCAATCTGGGCAACACTAATATCACCGCGCCCCAAGCTGATCAGAAACTCACGTTTATTTTGCAGCCTAAAACGTTCGACTAACTGTTCAATATCAAACTTTTTAATTCCCAAACGATGGCGCTCTTCTTCTAAAACGCTCATACCATCCTGTAGATTTTTTTCATGATCCTGCTGACGAAACCAATGCCTGATTTTAGTACGCGTCCCTGCTGACCCAACATATTCTAGTATAGGATTGAGCCATTTGCGCTTAGGTTGTTCTATTTTTCCCGTAATTATTTCAACTTTATCGCCATTGCGTAATTTATAATCCAGTGGAACAATAGCGCCATTGACTCGCGCGCCTTTGCAAAGATGTCCAACATGCGTATGAATGGCATAGGCAAAATCAATGGGCGTAGAGCCTTTGCTGAGATCAAGAATTTCCCCTTTGGGGCTTAAAGCAAACACACGATCAGGAAAGATACCAGCTTGAAAATCTTCTAATAACTCAGAGTCCGATTCATCATTGTCGAGCAAACGACGTAGTGATGAAACGACGCGTTCCATATCCGCATCCTGCGAACCACCTTCTTTGTAACGCCAATGCGCCGCTACGCCTAATTCGGCAAAGAGGTGCATATCATTGGTACGAATTTGTATTTCAACGGCTTTATTTTCAGGGCCAATAACAACAGTATGTAGGGATTGGTAACCATTGGATTTACGATTATTAATATAATCATCAAATTCGTCAGGAATGTATTGCCATGTTGCATGAACATTGGAAATAACGGCGTAGCAATCACGATCATTCTCAACAATCACCCGTACCGCGCGCAAATCATAAAGTTGATCAAAATCTATTTGCTTACGCTGCATCTTTTTCCAGATGCTATAAATATGCTTGGGTCTACCGTAAACCTTCGCATCAACATGATCGTTTGCTAATAAATCTTGCAATGTATTGGTGAAATTTTCGATATATTCTTCACGCTCTAAACGTTTAGTCGCCAGCGATTTTGCAATGCGTCGATAGCAGTCAGGCTCTAGGTAACGAAAGGCTAGATCCTCCATTTCCCATTTTAATTGGCTGATTCCTAAACGGTTAGCCAGTGGCGCATAGATGGCCATTGTCTCCGATGCAAAGGCTTGCATGGTTTCATCATCTGTTTTTGCAACTAAGCGCAATTGCTGTAAATTCCAAGCGAGACGAATGAGTACGGCACGAACATCATCCACCATCGCTAATAACATGCGGCGTAATTTTTCAGCTTGAGCAGGAATAGCGACCCCATTTTCTGCGGGAGATTTGAAATTGTGAAGTAAGCGCATATTTTTTACTAATTGCGCGACAGTGCTATCGAACCCCCTTTCTATATCCTCAATGGAAAATATTTCATTTAAGCCAATATCGCTCAGTAAAGCAGCTACCAAGGTGACTTGATCAACTTGTAAGCTGAGTAGAATATTTGCGACATCAAGACTAATCGGCACGTGTGGTAAACGTCGGGCTGATTCTATTTGCAAGATATAATCAACGGCATCGCTGACCTGCTGCTTGTCCTTTTTATCGTCTGACAACCATAAACGCTCAATCCATTCGTCACGCGTGTATTTGGTATTATTTATTAGATGGCTATGTTGCATAGTTAATCTGGATCGCTATGAGATTAAACGAACCTGTCCCTTTATTTCATCTAAACATTGAATAATGGCCGTTGGTTTTTTATCTTCCAACCAGACACCCTTAGAAGGGTTATACCATATTGCAAATAACCCTGCATTAAGTGCGCCAAGTACATCTTGATGCGGGTGATCACCAATATGCAGTATTTCATTCGCCATGCAACCTGCCTGTTGCACGGCATAATGGAAAATTTCAGGCTCAGGCTTGGCAACGCCTACCGTGTTAACATTCACATTAAAATCAAAATATTTGCCCAATCCAATATGATTGACATCCGCATTACCATTGCTAATAGTGCCTAAGCTGAAATTAGTCGCTAACTGTTCTAAACTTTCTAGTGCGCCTTTAAACAAGGTCACCTCATTGCGGGCTAACCAAAAAATATGAAATGCATCGTCTGCCATTTGTGGAGGGTATGAAAACTCATCCGCGAGCTGTGCCAACCAATCAAGACGAATTTTGGTCAGATTAAACACCTGTTTAGGGTGAGACCGCATATACTGCAAGCGATTTTCAACGAGTTGTTTTTCATTATAGCGGGTGGTTATTTTAGGATAATCGTTAGCAAGCCAGTTGTAGCAGGTTTTCTCAGCGTTACGAAGCACAGGGGCGCAAGCCCATAAGGTATCATCAAGGTCGAAAGTAATACATTTAATAGTCATGCGAGGATAATATGGCAACACAGCGTGAAAAGTTTAGTTTTTTATTCCGTATTTTACTATTTATTGTATTGCTCGCATCAGCATCCGTGCAAGCCAAAACGATGGTATTAATCCACGGCTATATGGCAGATGGTATGTCATGGCGCAGTAGCGAAGCGACTAAAGGGCTGGTTCAGGCAGGCTGGAAAGATGGCGGTGAATATAGTTTTAATCATGCTGGGATGTTAACGCCAAACAACCCACAGGCAGGAATAGATGCATTTTTCACGGTAAATTTACCGTCAAAAGCACCGATTGAAGTACAAACAAGCATTCTAGGCCGTTATTTAGATCATCTTTATTCTATCCGGAATGAGCCATTTATCTTCGTTGGACATTCCGCAGGCGGTATTGTAGCGCGTTTATATCTACTAATACCCACTCATGTTCCAGCCAGTGCTTTAATTACTATTAGCACACCACACTTAGGCACGCCCACTGCCAATATCGCGTTTTCAGCTGGTGATTCTCCAATAGGCATCCTACTTGACCTAGCAGGACAAGATGATATTAGAGACTCGCGCGGTTTATTCTCCGACTTAAAAGAAGCGGTACCGAATACCTTTCTCTACTGGCTAAATCAACAAATCCATCCACGTATTCACTATGTATCGATTGTCCGCGCAAATAAAACCAAAACTAAACTCAGTCAATATGACTTTGTTGTACCGTATGAAAGTCAAAATATGAATAATGTCTGG